>JBEDEU010000234.1:0-3939 GCA_041175585.1 Pseudomonadota bacterium
CGAAGGTAAGCTGACGGGCCCACAAATTACCTTCAGCTATGCAGACGCACAAGGCGTCATGCAAACATTTAATGGCGAAGTTTCTGGTGACACATTTACCGGAACGCTTAAAGATAATCCGTCTGCCCGTATCATCGGCAAGCGGTAAGTAAAGCGACTCAACTATTCTTTTTACGCAGTCCCAACAAAATCACAGTGGTCACTACGATACAGGCACCAACAACCTGAATGATCGCAATCTTTTGTCCCAAAATTAACCATCCAAGTACTAGAGCGACGATAGGCTCAACGTTCATGATTGCAGAATTACCGACTACGCCTAAACGAGGCAAAACGGTAAACATAATCGTGAACCCAGTGCCGTACAAAAGACTCAAGGCGATCAGCCCCCACCACCCCACTGCTGCAGTCGGCCATTGCATCGCATCGGTAAACTGAGATCCCGCAATCGTTAAGACTCCGACCATCGCCATGGTTGCCACGGTGCGCACACGACCATCTAGATCTACAGCGTTATGTTGGATCAACACCATCCCTAGCCCAAAAGAGCAGCCAGCTGTCAGGGCAAACGCAACACCCAAACCGATTTCCTGCCACTGCCGCTGCATACCGAGGCCTGAGGCAGCGCCAAACACATCCAAAGCTAACGCCAATCCGATCAGCATGATAGGCATCGCCTTCAGAACCAGAGGCTCAGGTCGCTCCTTGTAAAGCACACGCGCCCACATCGCAATCCACAAGGGATAGGTATTGAATGCCAACAACGCAAGCGAAACAGGCAGTCGCGCAACGGAAGAGTAAATACTGACGCTTTGGATCGTAAAAAGGATGCCAACGAGCGGCAACACCTTTTTGTGCCTGGCAGTCATCCGAATCGAGACGCCTTGCACCAGTATGATCAAACCAACAACAATGGCGGTAATGCTACTACGCATCACCACCGCTGCCGCCACATCAGCACCATTATCAAACGCGATTCGAGCCGCAATATGATTCGAGCCCATCAGCAAGGCCACCAACAACAATGCAGCAAATGCTGGCCCTGAAATCGCCTGTGTTTTCATGCGTACTGCTATTTAAGAGCAACCGCGAATCCGCGCTGAACCGCAGGACGGGCCATCATTAGCTCGTACCACCGCTTAACATTTGGATATTCAGCTAGGTCAACCTGGTGACGTTGATGGCGCCATGCCCAACCCAAAATTGCGAAATCAGCAATTGATAAGTCACCTGCAAAATAGGTGTGCGCGGCCAATCGCTTATCCATAACCGAATAGAGTCGACGCGTTTCTTTACTAAACCGCTCCACCCCATAGCGCTTATCGTCTTCATTGGTGAGCCCAAGAAAATGGTGTACTTGGCCAGGTATTGGTCCAAAGCCCCCCATCTGGAACATTAACCACTCATAGACTGGCACACGGGAAACCAAATCTGCCGGCAGAAATTTGCCCGTTTTTTCAGCGAGGTACAGGAGGATTGCGCCTGACTCAAACACGGTAACAGTCTTGCCGCCAGGGCCGTCTGTGTCGATGATCGCAGGAATTTTGTTGTTGGGGCTGAACTTCAAAAAATCGGGATTGAACTGTTCGTCTTTGCCGATATTGACGGTCGTCACTTGGTAGGGCAACCCCATTTCTTCGAGAGCGACAGAAATCTTACGGGCATTAGGCGTATCAAAAGAAAAAAGCTGAATGGTCATGTTATTGAATACCCGTCTTGTGGAGAGAGATTTGCTGGTGTAAGGTGAAATGCAATAAGTACAAATATATAGGAGATTGGGTCATGGTTTCGGTTTATTCGTGTAATCACAACGCTCAAAAGCGCTTTTCAATTAAAACAGGTGCACGCTTAGCGAGTCTCGCAGTCTTTGCAACCCTGAGCTTGTCCCTCGCCGGGACCGGTCTTGCCCAAACTTTCCCTGACAAACCCTTAAAAATTGTTGTGGGCTTTCCTCCTGGTGGCGGATCAGATTTGATGGCGCGCATGGTTGCAGAACGGCTCTCACCTCTGATCGGTCAACCAGTGATTGTGGATAACAAGCCCGGCGCAGGCTCGACCATCGCCGCCTCATTCGTAGCTAAATCTAAGCCGGACGGTTATACGATTCTGTTCGGACAAGCCGCGAATCTTGGGATTGCTCCCGCGATGATGTCCACGCTTAATTACGATCCAATCAAAGACTTCGCACCCATTACCCGGTTGGCGGCCGCTCCGTTGCTAGTTGTCGGACCAACTACGCTTGCAGCTGCCAATATGAAAGAAGTGATTACGCTTGCCAAAGCCAACCCGAATAAACTTAGTTTTGGCTCACCCGGCTCTGGAACACTCGGTCACTTAGCAGGAGAGATGTTCGTTAGCCAGGCAAAAATTAAGGCGGTACACGTTCCGTACAAGGGGCAATCCGCCGCGATTACCGACATTATTGGCAATCGGGTAGAGCTCTACTTCAGCACGATCGCAGTAATTAATCCACACGTAGAAAGCGGACGTATCAAGGCGTTCGCAATCACGTCAAAGGAGCGATCCCCGATTTTCCCCAACGTCCCAACCGTCGCTGAATCAGGCTTGCCGGGCTACGAAGCAGAAAACTGGTATGCCTTGCTAGCACCGGCCGGCACACCACCTGCTATCGTGAATCGGCTGAACACCGAACTCAAGAAAATTCTCGGCTCACCTGACGTGATCAAAGAAATCGAGAAAGAAGGTGGCCGCGCAGTTGGCGACTCACCTGCAGAATTCGCGAAATTCCTAAGTATCGATGTCCCTCAATGGCAAAAAATCGTACGTGAAGCGGACCTAAAAACAAACTAGATTCAGTTCGAATTCATGGGGGTGCGGTCAACGACTTTCCCCCACTTTACGATTTCAGCTGCGATAAACGTGTTGAGTTGCTCGGGAGTGCTCGTGACTGGCGTCGCTCCCTCCCGTTCAAAACGCTGAATCAAATCGGGTGACTTCATCGCTTGGGCGATCGCAGCATTGAGTCGCTCAACGATGGCAGGTGGTGTGCCCTTCGGCGCAAGCAAGGCATTCCACGTGTTGATCTCATAGTCTGGCAACTTAGCTGCCTCTGCGATAGTTGGCGTCTCTGGAATCTCCTTCGATCGTGTTGCCGTCGTCACCGCGAGCACATTCAACTTACCAGCCTGCACATGAGGAAGTACGCCTGGCAGAGTTGCAAATGTCAACTGTGTGTCACCTGCAATAACAGATGTGTTGGCTAATGCGCCACCCTTGAAAGGAATGTGCACAACATCAATCTTCATCGCTTCATTAAACATCGCGGCGGCAAGGTGTCCAGGAGATCCATTGCCACTTGAGGCGTAATTCAACTTGCCAGGATTCTTACGGGCATAGTCAACGAACTCGGTGAGCGATTTGACGGGCAACTTCACACTCGTCACCAAGGCGAGCGGGATGGATGCGACAAGCGAGACAGGCGCAAAATCCTTGAGCGGATCGAAAGTAAGCTTTCCCTTATACAAAGCAGGATTGATGCCATGACTTGCTACCGTTGCCATATAAAGGGTGTAGCCGTCTGGCTTAGACTGGGCAACATACGCCGCACCGATATTGCTTGCAGCGCCCGGCTTGTTATCGACAATGATCGTTTGTCCGAGAATTTTTCCCATCTGCTCGCCTAGAGAGCGCGCCAAAATATCGGTCGTACCACCCGCTGCATAACCCACGACAATACGAATCGGCTGATTAGGATAGTTTTGTTGGGCGTGAGCACTGACTGTCGGTGCAGCTATTGCAAGTGCGGTAGCGCCACGCAACAGCATCTGAGGAAATACTTTGCTAAGTGCAGATTTGATTTTCATAAACTAACTCTCACGGATTTAATTTGCTTTAACTTAAAAATGCTTATTAGCGGCAAGCGCCCTTCGACTCAGGCTCAATGATGGCCCATTTAATCTCGATAGGATTCTTCTCTTT
>JBEDEU010000235.1:0-3920 GCA_041175585.1 Pseudomonadota bacterium
CTAGCGGCTGGAAGATTTACGATCTAAACGTCGAAAACATCTGGTTGATCGAAAACTACCGCAATCAATTTACACAAGAAATCAGCAAGAGTGGGATCGATGGTCTGATCGCAGCACTCAACAAACGGGCTCAATAACATTTATGCATGCTGTTTCTCTCGAACACATTTCTAAAACCTATGCGCCACGTGCGAACGGGTGGCGCGGTTTATTTATGCCTCCCTCAGGCCCGGGGTTTCAAGCGCTCACCGATGTGTCGTTCACTGTTGACCACGGAGAATTTTTTGCCTTGCTCGGCCCCAACGGCGCGGGCAAGACCACTCTGATTTCGGTACTAGCTGGGTTGAGTCGTCCCACAACGGGTCGCGCAAGCATCTGTGGCCATGATGTGGTCACCGATTATCAGGCGGCTCGCCGATCGCTCGGCGTTGTTCCCCAAGAGCTTGTCTACGATCCGTTTTTTACCGTACGCGAAACGCTACGTATTCAATCTGGGTATTTTGGTTTTCGTCGTAATGATGACTGGATCGATGAAATCCTCGCCAATCTGGGTCTCACGGACAAGGCCGACGAGAATATGCGCGCGCTGTCTGGAGGTATGAAACGCCGCGTGCTAGTCGCGCAAGCATTAGTGCATCGGCCGCCCGTAATTATCTTGGATGAGCCAACCGCGGGCGTTGATGTTGATTTGCGTCGAAGCTTGTGGGAATTCATTTCCAGACTTAATCGGGCTGGTCACACCATTTTATTGACCACGCATTACCTTGAAGAGGCCCAGTCGCTCTGCAACCGCATCGCAATGCTCAAGCGTGGCAAACTTGTTGCGCTAGATACAACTAAAGCGCTGCTCGCGCGTACTGGCGGAACACTCGAAGAAGCTTTCGTGCAAATTATGAATACCGACGAACAAGCCCCTGCGCAGGTGCAAGCATGAGCGGCCCCATCCTCTCAGTGCGCGCTGGAGCGGGTTCTGGATTTCCGACCCTGCTGGGTAAGGAATTGCTGCGCTTTTGGAAAGTTGGGTTTCAAACAATCGCAGCGCCGGTGATTACTGCATTGCTGTACCTGGTAATTTTTGCGCAAGTCCTGCAGGACCGCGTGCAGGTGTACGGCAGCGT
This sequence comes from Pseudomonadota bacterium, assembly GCA_041175585.1. Classification (GTDB taxonomy): domain Bacteria; phylum Pseudomonadota; class Gammaproteobacteria; order Burkholderiales; family Burkholderiaceae_B; genus Zwartia. The sequence continues at coordinate 1,119 of JBEDEU010000235.1, forward strand.
CCCTTACACCGCCTTTCTCATCCCGGGTCTCATGATGATGAGCATGCTGCAAAATGCCTTTGCAAACCCATCGTCGTCACTCATTCAAAGTCGTGTAACCGGCAATCTCGTGTTTGTGCTGCTGCCGCCCATCACACATCGTGAGTTTTTCAGCGCCTATATGCTGGCTGGCATCGTGCGGGGCATCGCTGTCGGTGCGTGCGTCTGGCTTGTGTCGCTTTACTTTACGCCGCTCTCGGTTAAGCATCCCATCTGGATGATTGTCTTCGCCGTCCTTTCCTGCGGAATCATGTCGATTCTCGGGCTCATTGCAGGACTGACCTCTGAAAAGTTTGATCAACTCGCAGCCTTTCAAAACTTTTTGATCATGCCTGCTACATTTCTATCTGGGGTTTTTTATTCGATCCATTCGTTGCCTGTCTTTTGGCAGCACGTATCGCATTGGAACCCTTTGTTCTACACCATTGACGGTTTTCGCTACGGCTTTTTTGGCGTCGCGGATGTGTCTCCGTGGCATAGTCTGGCGGTTGTGGCGGGCGTATTCGCCGCGCTCACGTTTTTTGCCCTAAGACTGCTTGGCAATGGCTACAAACTAAGAACTTAAAAGGACCTTGACCATTATGTTGCCTACTCCTGAAGACATTCGCACCTACATCGCTGCCGGCCTGGACTGCACGCATATTGAAGTGACGGGTGACGGATCCCATTTCGAGGCGGTCATCGTCAGCACGGCGTTTGCAGGTAAGCGGCCGATTGCACGGCACCAACTCGTCTATGCCGCCCTGGGCGATCGTATGAAGCAAGAGATTCACGCACTGTCCATGCGGACGTTGACTCCCGAAGAGTTCAACGGAAGCCGCTAATGGATAAGTTGCGTATTACCGGTGGCAATCAACTGAGAGGCGAAATCAGTGTCTCAGGTGCAAAAAATGCAGCGCTACCCATTTTGTGTGCGGGTTTGCTCACGGCTGACACCATCACGTTGACGAACGTCCCCCGCCTAAATGACATCTCGACAACACTCAAGTTGTTGGGTCAGATGGGTGTGCGCTGCGAGCGTGATGCCGGCAACACAGTCAGCATTACCGCAGATCAACTCTCGGCTCTCGAGGCGCCGTACGAGTTAGTCAAGACCATGCGAGCGTCAATTCTGGTGCTTGGTCCCCTGCTCGCACGATTTGGCGAAGCGCGTGTGAGCCTGCCTGGCGGTTGCGCTATCGGACAACGCCCTGTGGATCAGCACATACGCGGCTTGGCAGCGCTTGGGGCTGATATCCGCATCGAACATGGTTTCGTTGTTGCAAAAGCCAAGCGCTTACAGGGTGCAGTGATTCGCACCGACATGGTGACGGTGACCGGAACTGAGAACTTGATGATGGCTGCCGTGCTCGCCGAAGGGCAAACCGTCCTTGAGAACGCGGCACGCGAACCTGAGGTCGTCGACCTGGCAGAGCTACTGATCAAAATGGGTGCCCGCATCAAGGGGCAGGGCACTGACCGCATCGTCATAGACGGAGTCGAGTCGCTCCACGGGGCAACACACAATGTCATCGCAGACCGAATTGAAGCGGGCAGCTTTCTTTGTGCGTTAGGCGCCGTGGGTGGTGACATCACCTTACGCCATGCCGCCCCCCAGACAATGGGCGCCACGCTTGCCAAACTTACCGAGGCCGGCCTCAGTATCACCTGCGGTGACGACTGGATCCAAGCTTCCATGGCTAAGCGCCCACGTGCGGTTGATTTTCGTACACACGAGTATCCGGGCTTTGCCACGGATATGCAGGCTCAGCTTATGGCACTCAACACAATTGCCGAAGGCACCTCGGTAATCGTCGAGACAATTTTTGAAAATCGCTACATGCACGTCCAGGAGCTCTTACGCCTCGGCGCAAATATCGATATTGACGGCCACACGGCTGTGGTGCGCGGCGTAGAAAAACTCTCTGGTGCAACCGTCATGGCCACGGATTTGCGTGCGTCTGCCAGTCTCGTGATAGCAGGACTCGCCGCGGAAGGCGAAACGCTCGTTGAGAGAATCTACCACTTGGACCGTGGATATGAGCGTATGGAACACAAACTTAGGGCCTTAGGCGCTAACATCGAAAGAATTTCAAGTTGAAGGAAATCTCATGAGCTCGCAAGCGCTCGCTCGGCCACTGACAATGGCGCTCTCCAAAGGGCGCATTTTTGAAGAAACCCTGCCTCTTCTCGAGGCGGCGGGCATTCGCGTCAGCGAAAATCCCGAGCAATCCCGCAAACTCATTATTGCCACGAGCGATCCTAATCTGCGCTTAATTATCGTGCGCGCCTCCGATGTCCCCACCTATGTTGAATATGGTGCGGCAGACTTGGGGATTGCTGGCAAAGACGTGTTGATTGAACATGCCGCGCAGCACCCAGGCGGTCTGTACCAGCCAATTGATCTGAATATCGCAAAGTGCAGATTGGCAGTCGCCGTGCGCAATGGCTTTGATTACAGCGCGGCCGTTCACCAGGGCGCACGCTTGCGTGTTGCAACAAAGTACACGCAAGCTGCGCGCGAGCACTTCGCCGCCAAAGGCGTCTACGTCGATCTCATCAAGCTATATGGTTCGATGGAGCTAGCGCCCCTTGTTGGCCTGGCCGATGCCATTGTCGATCTTGTTTCAACCGGAAATACCCTCAAGGCCAACGACTTGGTTGCGGTTGAGGACATCATGCCAATTTCGTCAAGGCTTGTGGTTAACCGTGCGGCGCTCAAGACACGCCATGCGCAATTACAACCCCTCCTTGATGCCTTCGAACGCGCGAGCCGTAAGTAAT
>JBEDEU010000236.1:0-3861 GCA_041175585.1 Pseudomonadota bacterium
TGGGGCGAGTCCTGTTGACGTGACCGCACTAGGTCGCGCACTGCAGCCTTTACGTGCACAGGGCATTCTGCTGATTGGGTCGGGAAGCATGACCCACAATCTGTCTGAGTTTTTTGGTGGTGAACCCGAAGCAGCGCCGTACGTCGATGCGTTTAGTCGCTGGGTTGAGCAGACACTTGCGCGCGGTGATGTGGCAGCCTTACAAGATTACGTGCGTCAAGCGCCAGCGGCGCTGCGCGCGCATCCTTCAGATGATCATTTTTTGCCGCTGTTCTTTGCGGTCGGTGCAGCGGGCGATCACTTCAAGCCGGAATATCTGACGCGCGAAGTGCGTTACGGCATGCTCGCGATGGATAGCTTCGCGCTGCATGCCGTGGGAGCTTAGAGCGTACCGGGATAGGTGCCGCCGTCTAAGACGAGGTTTTGTCCCGTCATAAACCCTGCACCAGCACTGCACAAGAAAGCGCAGGCTTGACCAAACTCAGCGGGATCACCGAAACGACGCGCTGGGACGGTTGCTTTGCGTGCGTTTTGAATTTGCTCAATCGTCTGGCCACTCTCTTTAGCCCGGACCGCGGCATTTTGTGTCAGGCGGTCGGTTGCGAACGGACCCGGCAAGAGGTTGTTAATCGTGACGTTGTGCGACACGATTTGACGTGCAAGGCCCGATACAAAACCAGTCAGGCCTGCGCGTGCGCCGTTTGACAAACCAAGCGATTCAATCGGTTGTTTAACTGACGCGGAAGTGATGTTGACGATGCGGCCAAACTTGCGCTCGATCATGCCGTCTACGGTGGCGCGAATCAGTTCGATCGGCGTGATCATGTTGGCATCAACAGCGGCAACCCAGTCATCACGACTCCAGTTACGAAAATCACCAGGTTTGGGGCCACCGGCGTTCGTCACCAAAATATCTGGGTTCGGACACAGAGCCAACACTTTTGCGCGGCCCTCTGGTGTAGTGATGTCGGTGGCGATGGTGGTGACATTCACGCCTGTCTCGGCGCGGATGGCTTGGGCTGCGGCCTCAAGCGCTTCAGCACCACGCGCGAGCATCACAACATTGACACCCTCGCGTGCGAGTTGCTGTGCACAGGCCAAACCAAGGCCTTTGCTCGAAGCGCAAACGATTGCCTGTCTACCGCGAATTCCTAAATCCATGATGTTCCTTTGTTTTAAAGTGCTTGAGCGAGTCGCGCGATTGCACCCATCATCGCCGCAAGCCCTGCCAGCTGGATGCCGATGAGCCACAAAAATTTACGATCCATGTCACGACGCAAACCCCCGATAGACTGATTGTGTTCAAGCCGGAGGTCTTTAATGGAATGATTTAAATCACCCCGCAAGTCAACAATTGAGCGATCAAGGCGATCAATAGACTTCGCCGTTTGACTCATTAAAACTTCGAGGGTGGTGACACGTTTTTCCATACAGTGATGGTACGGAAGTCTTGCGCCGAGCGCAACGAAACGAGGAGGGATTTGCGCGCTGTGCGGCTCACTATTTTGTAAGCAAGCATGACAGCGCGCACAGCTTGAGTTAGCTGGATTTAAAACGGGATGTCGTCATCCATGTCCGCCAGATTAGCGCCACCAGCGGCGGGAGCGGCTGGACGCTGCGCCTGGGGAGCCCGGGCTGCTGGACGTGGTGCACCTTCGCCACCGCCCATCGAACCACCATCAGCACCGTCACGCCCACCGAGCATTTGCATTTGGTCTGCGATGACTTCGGTGGTGTACTGATCGACGCCTTCTTTGTTTTGCCACTTGCGTGTTTTGAGTCGGCCTTCTACATAAACAGGACGCCCTTTGCGCAAGTATTCGCCGGCGATCTCAGCGAGACGGTTGTAGAACACCACGCGATGCCATTCGGTTTCTTCGCGACGCTCGCCCGAGGTTTTATCTTTCCAGTTGCTGGTGGTCGCAATCGACACGTTACAAATGGCTGCACCATCAGGGCTGTAACGGACCTCGGGGTCACGTCCAAGATTACCAACCAGAATCACTTTATTGACCGAGGCCATGCCGATCTCCGTATATTAAAAAACTGCGCTATTCATCAATGCCCTGTCGGGCTCGTACTAAATGCCATCATGGCCGAACCAGCAAACCACCGCTAGCCGCAAAACTACGCAATTCAGACAGTTTACGGCACGTTTTGAAAGGCGTGCCAATCTGCTGCCGAGAACCATTGCCGTAAGAAATCCAGGAACGTTCGCACCCGCAGTGGCAAATTCTTGCGGCTGGGAAATACTGCATAAATATCAACGCCAATCGGCTTGCATTCGGGCATCACGCTCACCAGACGACCGGCCTGGATGTCCTGCATCACCATATAGGTGGGGTGCATGGAAATGCCATGGCCAAGCAGGGCCGCGTGGCGCAAGGGCTCGCCAAAATTCGCGCGGATCGTACCGTGTACGCGCACGCTGGTCTTGCCCGCGCTTTCGTTGAGGAAAGTCCAGATATTGGTGGGTGACTTCAGTGCATGCACCATGCAATCGTGTCTGGCAAGGTCGGCAACCGTCTTCGGTGTGCCGCGACGGGCCAGGTACTCTGGGGATGCCACGAGCAGCTGGGGCACTACCGCTAAACGATGCGCCACATGCGAAGTATCTTTGAGGCTGGAGGCGATGCGCACGGACATATCCAGCCCTTCGGACACCAAATCGCTGCGCCCATCGTCAAGATAAAGCACCACTTGTATGTCCGGATGCGCGGAGGAAAAGGCGGTGATGATGGGTACGAGGTGAAAAGCGCCAAACGAGGGAGGCGCCCCCAGGCGCAGCATGCCTTTGGGCTCTTTTACAGACTGCCGAACTGCAGCCTCAACCCCCTCCGCGCGTTCCAGCAGCTCGCGGCCATTTTCTAAAAGAGACAGGCCGGATTCGGTCAAGCTGACGCTTTTTGTGCTGCGGGTGAGTAACTGCGCGCCCATGGTTTGCTCAAGCCAGGCGATATGTTTGGTGACATTACCCTTGGCCATACCTAGGCGCTGCGCCGCGCCAGAGAAACTCAGCCCCTGGGCGACCTCGATAAAGACCTCAATGGCACGTAGCTTATCCATACCTAGTTAACGATTGTTTCTAAAATGAGAACAGTAAATTCACGCTTGTATTCTAGCGAAAAGGCGTCCAACCCGATAGACTGCGTCATCTTTAGGTCATATTGAGGTCGTCGACCATGCAAGTTACTCCAAGCGGACAAGGTCTAGGCGCGCGCGTTGAACAGTTTGATCTGTCAAAACCCTTGTCGCACGACGACTACAAGACGGTTGAGGGCCTCGTGGCTAAATATGGAGTCTTGTGTTTCCCAAAACAGAACTTGACTGCCCTCCAGCTCAAAAACTTCAGTAGCTTGTTTGGCACGCTGGAAGTCAATGTGGCCAATATGTATCAGGAGCCGGGTATTCCGGAAGTCATGATCTTGTCCAACAAGAAAACCGAGGACGGCAAGCCGATCGGCCTAGGTGATGCGGGCCAGGATTGGCACACAGATATGTCGTACAGCAAGATGATTGCGTTCACCAACATTCTGTACGGCCTCGAAATTCCACAGCGTAACGGCGAGCCGCTCGGTGGCACTGAGTTTTCAAACATGCGTGCCGCGTATCTCGCATTGCCCGAAGAGCTCAAAACCAAACTTGAAGGCAAGACGATCTTGCATGACTTCAACAAGTTCTGGGAAAACATGCGCAAGCAGCCAGGCTGCACGCGCCCACCGCTGACCGAGGCGCAGCGCAAAGCCAAACCGCCGGTTTCACATCCGGTTTTTCTGACACACCCAATTACTGGCGAAAAGATTCTTTACGCCAACCCAGGTTATTCGATGCAGATTAACGAGTTGCCCACTGAAGAGAGCG
>JBEDEU010000237.1:0-3856 GCA_041175585.1 Pseudomonadota bacterium
CATCATCGGACGTTGACGCTCTGCTTGAATACCCATCATGTAGGCGTCAGAAACAAGGGCCCCTGGTCCGCAACCTAACATGACCCGACCGCGCGTCATGTGATCAAGCTGAACGAATCTTTGGGCCACCAAGAAGGGATGGTGGTAGGGCAAACTTGTTACACCCGAGCCCAACATGATGCGACGCGTCCGATCTGCCGCAACGCCAATAAAGATTTCTGGTGACGCGATCGTCTCCCAGCCAGCAGAGTGATGCTCACCAATCCAGGCCTCGTCGTACCCGAGATGGTCGAGCCATTCAAGCAGCTCTAAATCACGGGCAAGCGCGAGGGTTGGGTTGTCTCCCAGACGATGGAACGGGGCCAAAAAAATTCCGAACCTCAAACCCGCGTGGGCCATCGGTGTCTCCTGTTTTAATATTACTTTGTAGTTTTATAGCACAGGGGGACACTCGCGATAAGCAGTCTCTTTATGACGCATCCGGCTCATCTCCAATCCATGCGATACGCAGCAAGTTAGTTGATCCCGGCACACCGAAAGGTGTTCCAGCAATGATCAAAAGCGCTTGACCTGGGTTACCAAACCCATGCTTATCCGCCGCCTGTGTTGCACGCATGACGATTTCTTCTGTGCTGTCGACGTCGGCAGCCTGAATAGAGTGAACACCCCAAACCAATGACAGCCTGCGCGCAGCCGCCGCCACAGGCGTCATGCTTAAGATCGGTGCCCGAGGACGCTCGTGAGCCACACGCAAGGTTGTTGCACCGGATGAGGTGTACGCAACTGTTGCGGCAACCGGTAGGGTCTCAGCGACCGTACGAATCGCCGCTGAGATCGCATCGCGGGCATCGTTCTTTCTATGAGAATGGACTGCATCCATCATGATCCGCTGTAGTGGATCTAACTCTGTGCTTTTGAGAATGCGATCCATCATGGTCACTGCTTCAATTGGGTATGACCCCGAAGCAGACTCCGCAGAGAGCATCACCGCATCCACACCATCGTACACAGCGGTCGCAACATCACTGACTTCTGCACGGGTTGGCACAGGTGATGTAATCATCGACTCAAGCATTTGGGTCGCTACGATTACTGGTTTACCGGCTTGCCGACAGGCCCGAACAATACGCTTTTGAATGACAGGCACCTCTTCGGGCGGAAGTTCAACACCTAGATCACCACGCGCAACCATGACGCCGTCGGCGGCTGCAACGATGGCATCAAGAGATTCAATTGCAGAGGGCTTCTCTAGCTTAGCCATCACCCAAGCGCGGTTACCGACAATGGCCTTGAGCTCAGCAATATCTTCGGGTCGTTGCACGAAAGACAGAGCAATCCAATCAATCCCAATACTCAGGCCAAAATCAAGATCTTCTCTGTCTTTCGGCGTCAAGGCCGACAATGGCAAGATCGCACCAGGTACATTCACGCCTTTGCGATCGGAAATGACACCGGCGTTTAACGCTTCGACATCAGCGTAGGTGGGGCTCGATGCCAACACACGCAAACGTACTTTTCCGTCGTCAATCAACAAATCGTCGCCCGGTTTAATGGCCGCAAAAATTTCTGGATGCAACAGTGGAACGCGGCTTAGCGTGCCAGGCGTTGGATCCAAATCCAAACGCAATTTTTGTCCGATGGCCAGCGAGAGCTTGCCGTCCACAATCTTGCCCAGCCGTAGCTTGGGACCTTGCAAATCCATCAAAATACCAACGGGACGACCGACATCGGCCTCCATTTGCCGGATGGCGTCATAACGCGCCTGATGGTCGGCGTGGGTACCATGACTGAAGTTCAGACGGAACACATCAACACCTGCGTCAAACAGCTTACGAATCATCCCGGGTTCGCTGCTAGCGGGTCCAAGAGTCGCTACAATTTTGGTGTTTCTATCGCGGTGCGAGATCGCATCGAGTTTCATGTATCAAGGCCTTTAACGTATCAGTTCGATTTACTGGATTAATTCGGTTTAGCAGGTGATTTCAGGCATACTGTTGCCACCATAATACCTGCCCCCAAAGATAAACACTATTGGAGTCTTACTATGTCTGTCGCTACCCAGAATTCATCCGCCACCTTGCGCGTCAACGGCAAGCGTCTCTGGGACTCTTTGATGAAGCTTGCACAGATTGGTGCAACACCCAAAGGGGGGGTGTGTCGCTTGGCGCTCACCGATCTGGATCGGCAAGGACGGGACTTTTTCGTGGCGCAGGCTAAAGCCGCTGGCTGCACGATCCGCATTGATGCGGTCGGCAACATCTTCGCACGGCGTGCGGGACGCAATAACGCCCTGCCCGCTGTCTCGACAGGTAGTCATATCGATACCCAACCAACAGGTGGAAAGTTCGACGGTAACTATGGCGTATTGGCGGGAATCGAAGTCATGCAAACACTGAATGACGCCGGCATTGAGACCGAAGCGCCGCTAGAAGTGATTGTATGGACCAATGAAGAGGGCTCTCGCTTTGTGCCAGTCATGATGGGCTCTGGCGCCTTTATTGGCGAATTCAAAATCGCAGATATCTTGACGCAAAAGGATAGAGACGGGACAACAGTTGGTGAGGCACTCAATGCTATCGGCTACGCGGGTAAGGACGTGGTTGACCCAAAGGCCTTCGGCGCCTACTTTGAAGCGCATATCGAGCAAGGTCCGGTATTGGAAGCCAATGACATCACAATTGGTGTCGTCACAGGTGCACTGGGACAGCGCTGGTTTGATGTGGTCGTTACGGGTTCAGAAGCGCACGCTGGCCCAACGCCAATGGCGTTGCGCCAAGACGCACTGCTCGCGGCCTCGCATGTCATCCAGTCTGTGAACAAGATTGCACTAGACTACGCGCCCAATGCCCGTGGCACCGTGGGGATGTTGGACAACTACCCGAATTCACGCAACGTCATTCCAGGCACTGTTAAGTTCTCAGTCGACTTCCGCGCAGACACAGACGCGACGCTGACAAAAATGGTTGAGGACCTACACACACAAGCGAAGGCGATCGCTACGAAAGGCAAGGTCAATATTGATATTAAGCAGGTGGTGTATTTCCCGCCACAAGCGTTCGCAACCGAACTGGTCGCAGCTGTGCGCAGCGGCGCAAAGACGATCGGGCTATCTGAAATGGACGTGGTGAGCGGTGCTGGTCACGATGCCGTCTACATGGCGCGTGTGGCACCGACAGCGATGATCTTTGTGCCGTGTAAAGACGGTATCAGTCACAACGAAATTGAAGATGCTCGTCCAGAGCATCTTGAGGCGGGCTGCAACGTACTGTTGCATGCGATGCTGGATCGCGCCCGCCGCTAGACCATCAAGCCAATCGTGACTCGAACGCAGCTCTGATTTTCAAGAGGTGCGCAGGGAGTCCGTGCGCTAATTTTTCAAACAGTTCGTCGTGGAGCTTGAATTCTTGCTTCCAGGCGTTCACGTCGATCGAAGTGATCTTCTTAAACTTGTCCGAAGAAAAATCCATTCCTGACCAATCGATATCTTCGTAGCGTGGTGTGATTCCGAACACGTGTTCGTCACCTTTCGCATCGCCTTCGATACGTCCCAGCATCCATTTAAGAACACGGGTGTTATCGCTGAAACCAGGCCAGACAAATTTACCGTTCTCATCAGTGCGGAACCAGTTCACACAGAAAATCTTTGGAAGCTTTGTGCCGGTACTTTGCAGACGGTTACCAAGCGACAACCAGTGCTCGAAGTACTCTGCCATGTTGTAGCCACAGAAAGGCAACATCGCGAACGGATCACGACGCACGACACCTTGTTGGCCGACGGCAGCAGCAGTGGTCTCGGAGCCCATGGTTGCAGCCATGTACACACCCTCAGCCCAGTCACGCGCCTCAGTCACCAATG
>JBEDEU010000238.1:0-3851 GCA_041175585.1 Pseudomonadota bacterium
GCTGGCACGCGCTTTGCCGCTTCCGGTTCGCAGACCGTCTTGACGACTTCGGCTGGCACTAGGACCTCGACCCGTTTGATCTGATCGGCACGCACACCTTGCGCGTAGATACGCGCAGCAGCGTCGACACCCGCGTGCGTAAAGTGACACGCAGGCAACGGTTTGACGGATACACGCTCAAGCTCCCAGACCTTTCCAAGATCTTTTGTCGCCATATCCAGGTCATAGTCATCGCGACCGGCCAAGTGGCTCGCATACAGACCAAAGCGGCCTTCATAGGCTAGGCGTGTTCCGGTGTAGCCGTGACGACCCAGCGTTGCGGCAGTCACACCACCGTAGCCCGCCCAGCCCGGATGCATGCGTTTGTTCCAAGCACCGTCGTTCAAAAACTCCAAACTACCGGAGGCAACCGACAAAGCGATCCCTTGCGCATCGACATACTGCGCGGCATTCAAGCCAAGCAACCACCCGGTGACCATCGTGCAACCGAAGGTGCCAATAAGCCCCGTCGGATGAAAGCCAATTTGATGAAAGCCTCCTTTTGCCACAGATCCAAGCCGCGTTGCCACTTCAACCCCAAGAACAAACGCAGTCAACATGTCGGTGCCGCTTTTGCCATGCTTAGCGGCTACAGCAAGCGCTGTGGGTAGCGTTGAGGTCGTCGCATGAATCACGCCCTGGGCATGTGTATCGTCATAGTCTAGGCCATGAATCAAAATACCATTCATCAAAATGGAATTCCGAAGATCTAGACGTTTATCCGACCCCAGAACAACTGAATCTCCGCCTGAATCAAGCTCCGATACGGCAGCCATCGCACGCTTTGAAAAATCATAGCCATGCGATGCGAGCGCAATCCCAAAGGAATCAAGCATCAGCAGCTTGGCTCGCTCTCGCACTGCCTGTGGAATATCCTCGGTTTGCAAATTTGTCGCAAAGCTAGCAATGCGCTCAGAAATTGCTTGACCCTCTGCTGGGGCAGTACCTATCTGTTTAGTCATGATGATCTCGCTTTAATCTACCTTGGCGCCCGAAAGCTTCACGGCGACGGCCCAGCGCTTGAGTTCAGCTTCGATGAATGTTTTGAATTCACTGGGTGAGTTTCCAACCGGTACGGCACCTAGCGCTGCAAGTTTTTCCATGAAGTCTTTCTCCCGCAGCGATTTCATAGAAATACCGGACAGTTTGCTGATCACAGCATCCGGCGTCTTAGCAGGTGCGACAAGTCCAATCCATGCAACGGCCTGAAACCCTGGATAGCCCGATTCTGCAACCGTTGGAATGTCTGGCGTGACCGCTGCGCGCTCTGCGCTCGACACCGCTATCGCGCGTAAACGTCCCGACTTAATGTGTGGAATCGCACCGGGGCCGGTTTCAAACATCACTGAAATCCGACCGGCCATCAAGTCGGTTAGCGCTGCGGGTCCACCCTTATAGGGGACATGAGTCATATCGACTCCTGCCGCCTGTTTGAAGAGCTCCATGATGAGATGGTTCGTGACACCACTCCCCCCTGAACCGTAATTAATTTTGCCCGGGTTCTTTTTTGCTAATTCAACGAGATCTTTGACTGTCTTGACCGGCAGGTCTGGGTTCACCACGAGGTACTGGGGCACCACAGCAATCAGGCTAATGGGCGTGAAGTCACGCAACACGTCATAAGGCAGATCTTTATACAGCGCGGGGTTCACCGCAAGCGTTGCGCTAGAGCCCATCATCAAGGTAAGACCATCCGGTGTCGCGCCTGCAACGATGCGACTACCTAAGATCCCAGACGCGCCGGGACGGTTGTCCACGATAAAGTTTGAGCCAGGAATGTTATCGGCAAACTTTTGTGCCATGTAGCGAGCCACAACGTCTGTCGCTTGCCCAGGGGGAAAGCCAACGATCATTTTGACTGGGCTTTCCGGATATTGCGCCTGACTTGTCAATGCAACTGAACTAAGCACAACTGCTGTCAAAGCCAGCGTGAAGCGTTTGATCATTTTCATTATCTTGTCTCTTATAGGTTTTTTTTAAAACTGCAGGGTTACTGTCTTAAGCCTCTTAGTCACCCACACCATGGCCGCGTTTAGGGACGAGCGCTGTTCTAATAAAGTTCATGATCTCTACACCGTTTTGGTTAAAGGCACGCGTACGCACAGTGACCATGCCCTGCGTCGGCCGGCTTTTAGATTCGCGTACTTCGAGGACTTCAGATTCGGCGTACAGGGTGTCACCCGGAAAAACAGGCGCGGTCAAATTAATTTCCTTCCAGCCCAAGTTGGCAATCGCCTTGCCGCTGATGTCATTGACCGTCATTCCAAGCACAACCGCCAGAGTTAGTCCGCTGTTGACCAATAGTTTTCCGAATTCACTCTTGGCAGCAAAAGCAGCGTCACAGTGCATGGGATGAAAATTCATCGTCATCAGCGAGAACTGCGTGTTATCAGCTTCGGAAATTGTCCGCCCCGGACGATGCTCATACACGGCGCCCAGTTCAAAATCCTCAAGATAGCGACCGTAGCTAGCTTGATAGCGCTTGTGTCCGACTGTTTTGATCTCCATACCACCCTCTTTTGTCTGGTTTAGTTGTTTGTCCGGACAAAGTGTCGCTGACAGTCTTCCAACTGTCAAGGCGGTAAAAAAATTAAAGCGGAATTGGCGTGACGGGCGGACGGCCTGCGAGACAGGCATCCACGTTCTCGACTACCGAGCGTATATAACCCTCAAAGGAATCAGGCGAAAACCCTGCGATGTGCGGGGTAACAATCAAATTAGAAAGGCCCTTGAGTGACTCTGGCAAATTGGGCTCGCCTTCAAATACGTCGAGGCCAGCACCCGCAATGTGCCCATTGCGTAACGCAAACGATAAGGCATCCGAATCCACCACCGACCCCCGCCCAACGTTAACCAAATATCCTTGGGGGCCAAGCGCTCGCAAAACGTCTGCGTTCACAACATGCTTTGTTGCCACACCACCCGGCGCAGCACAAATCAGAAAGTCCACTTTCTCGGCCAAGCCCTCAAGCGTTGCGATGTACTCGTAGGCCACCTCTGGATTAGGCTTGCGATTGCAATAGGCAATCGCCATATCAAACGCCCGTGCACGTATCGCGATTGCTTGCCCTATCAAGCCAAGGCCGAAAATTCCTAGGCGACGCCCAGAGATATCCGGTCGGGCATGACGAATATTCTGCCACTTACCTTGCTGCAAACCTTCGGCCGACACGACGATGTCCCTCACGATGGCAAATAGCAAAGTCAGAGCATGATCTGCCACGCTGATCGTATTGGTGCCTCGACCGTGACTGGTTGCAATGCCCAGTTGCTGGGCTGCGACGGCATCAATATTTTCATGGCCGGCACCGAACGCTGCCACAACCTTCAGGTTGGGCATCTGACGCATCAGCGCAGCATCCCAACCAAAGGTACCGTTTGTAATCACTGCAACGATCCGACTGCCTAGTTCAGTCACCGCCGCCTGTCGCTCGGCAATCACTGGAACATGATGCACCGTATAGTGCGTGCGCAATGCCTCGAGTGCCGTGGCGGCGACCGGAAATGCGACGATCACCTCGGGCTTAGCGGATTGCATCATCTTATTGTTTGTAGCTATCGTCTTTTTTATCAAGCTGGCGCAGCATCGCTGGCCACTCAAGAATACCGTAGCGCCTGGTTACGCTAGGATTCCACTGTGCATTCGCCTTGGCAACGACCTCAGGCTCTGGAATGATTAGCTCGGCATTGCAGGCCATGGCATCGACTTGCACTTTGCATGCAAGCTCTAGGCGGTAGATGCTATTGAAGGCCTCAGGAATGGATGGACCGACAGCCAGCAATCCATGGTTGTGCAAGATCATCACTTCTGC
>JBEDEU010000239.1:0-3816 GCA_041175585.1 Pseudomonadota bacterium
GTCCGTCAGGTTCAGTGCGGACCGTGCAAACTCAGTAAGCTCAGCCAAGTCTCGCTCGGCAAACGGCTTAGCTTTGGTGGTCAGTTGTCGCAGAAAATCGACAACTTCTCCAGCGCTCTTGGCCATTCTTGTCTGTAGGCGCAATTCTGCATAGTGCTGAAAGCCTAGTAATTTTGCTTCTTGCGCACGGAGATCTAGCGACTCTTCAATTAATGTCGAATTATCAAATTTAGAATCACCTTGATCTGAAGCTCGCGTAGCATATGCGTGGTAAAGAGTTCGCCGCAGCTCTCGATCTTGCGCATACTGCATGACAGGCAAGTAACACGGCATCTTCAAGTTCAACGTCCAGGAAGCGATCGCGGGATCTTTGATCGAGTCCAGCACGTCGCGAGGTACGCCGGCTAGCTTGTCAATCGTGTCAATCCTAAGACTCCAGGCATCCGTCGCATCTAAGACGTTCTCTGAAAATTTTTGCGATACTTGCGCTTGCTTTTCAGCGTTTGCCGCATAGTCTTCACGTGCCTGACCTACAAGCTCGACTCCGCTAAGCTTAAAGTCGCGTAGAGATAGCTCTACAACACGTTTCCGTTCAGAGGATAGTTGCGAAAACTGAGCGCTATCGCGCAATTGTTTGTACTTTGTGTATAACCCTGCGTGCAGACCAACCCATGTCGAGTATTCGCTGATAGCCGGCAGCATCGCGTTGTACGCATTGCGTAGTTCTGGGGTATTCACCACAGAATTCAGGTGGCCTGCGATTGACCACGCACGCCACAAGGGCTGGCTGGCTTCATCCACTGCGTCTACAACACACTCCCAAGTGGCGGGGCCGTCTTTGCTCGCAGCCAGCTCAACTGCAGCGCGTGCCTTGGCGAGTAGGGTGGGTATGGCGTCTTCGATGTGTTCAGGGAGTATTGCCCCGTAATCCACAAAGTTTTGAATGGGAACGATCAGAGGATTCATGTGGTTGTGTGACGCGCTAATCCGCGTTCAGCCGCTTCCAGAGTATTAACAAGCAACATGGCGATTGTCATCGGACCAACGCCCCCAGGGACCGGAGTGATGGCGCCAGCAACTTCCTTGGCAGACGCATAGTCCACGTCTCCGCACAGCTTGCCATCCGCTCCACGGTTAATGCCGACATCAATGACGATGGCTCCGGGTTTAATCATGTCGCCTGTGACCATGCCGGGCTTTCCTGTAGCCACCACCACAATATCCGCATGGCGTGTATGCCACGCTAGGTCTCGGGTCTTGGAGTTGCAAATCGTCACCGTTGCCCCAGCAGCTTGCAAAAGCATCGCCATCGGCTTACCGACGATATTGCTTGCGCCAACGACAACCGCAACGGCACCCCGTAGCACCGCCTGCTCGGACTCCAGCATCTTCATCACACCGTAAGGTGTGCAAGGTCGAAATAGAGGTGTTCCGGTCATGAGCAAGCCTGCATTGCTGATGTGGAAGCCGTCCACATCCTTGTCTGCGGCAATTGCCTCAATGACGCGATGCGAATCAATATGTTTTGGAAGTGGCAGTTGCACCAAGATGCCGTGAATGCTGGGGTCAGCATTCAGTGTTTCGATTCGCGACAGCAATGCCTCTTGCGTCATGTCGGCGGGATATTGCTCTAGTACTGAATGCATCCCCGCTTTTTCGCAGGCGGTGACTTTGTTGCGCACATACACTTGAGATGCTGGATCACTGCCAACGAGTACCACTGCGAGTCCGGGTTTGATTCCGTGTGTTGCAAGAACGGCTGTCCGTGCTGCAACGTCTTCGCGGATGGTCGCCGCAAGCTTTACGCCGTCTATGACCCTGGCTGTCATGTGGTTCCCTCAGGCTTGGCCAGTGCGACTTTCATCAAGTCCGCGACGGTTGTGACCTGGAGTTTTTCCATAATGTTCGCGCGATGGGCCTCAACGGTCTTGATGCTAATGCCCAAGTCATCGGCGATTTGTTTATTTAGGCGGCCCGCCACAATGCGCTCGAGCACCTGTTGTTCGCGTGCCGTCAAGCGGCCAAGCATCGCTTCGTGTTCGCGCTGAGCTTTAGCTTGCGTCAAGCGCTGATTTGCTTGTTCAAACATACGCGCCACGATCTCACGCAGATCAGTCTCGTCAAACGGCTTCTCTAAGAAGTCAATTGCACCTTTTTTAATAGTCGAGACTGCCATCGGGACATCACCGTGACCAGTGATGAAGACGATCGGCATGGACGACTTGCGAGCAATCAATTGCTCCTGAAGTTCGAGACCGCTCATGCCTGGCATACGGACATCAACAATCAATACACCAGCTGTCTTGTCATCAAAGGCTGCCAGAAAGCTTTCAGCGCTCGAAAAAGCGCTGACGTGATATCCGTTTGCCTCAAGCAACCAGCGAAGTGAATCTCTTACGGCCTCGTCATCGTCAACGATAAAGACAGTGCTTGCGACGTTTGGCGTGCTCATGCGGGTAACTCCTCGGACTGTTTGCTGTGCTCTGCCTCTAGGTTAGAAGCGCACGGTAGTGTAAAGCGAAAAATAGTTCCGCCATCTGGGTTGCTGCTAGCCCAAAGGCGTCCGTGATGCGACTCAATAATGGTGCGACAAATGTTTAACCCCATTCCAAGACCTTCGGACTTTGTACTAAAAAATGGCTCAAAGAGCCGTTCTGGGTCCGACAGGCCATGTCCTCGGTCTTTCACGGCGACTTCAATTTGGTTGTCATGTAGTGAGACGTCGAGTACGAGCGTGTTCAGTGTGGCCTGATCCATTGATTCCAGGCCATTCTTAAGTAGATTCAGAAGAACTTGTTCAATCAAAATTGGATCAGCATATACATCAGGCAAGTTCTCGGGGATGTTGCGCACAATCTCGACCTGTCGCTTCCTCGCATGTATCTCAGCCAGACTCACGGCGTTATCTACGATTGTTTGAATCGGTACATTTTGGCGACGAGGTTCACTGCGTTTGACGAAGTCTCGAATGCGACTAATGATTTTTCCAGCGCGTTGCGCCTGGGCAGCTGCTTTTTCGAGAGCAGGCAAGAGTGTCTCACTATTGGTGTGCCCAGCCTTCACCATCGCCACTGCGCCCATGCTGTAGTTCGCGATCGCAGTGAGCGGCTGATTCAGCTCGTGTGCCAACGATGAGGCCATTTCGCCCATGGTCGTCAGGCGGCTGGTGATCTGAATTTTTTCCTGTTGCACACGCGAGGCTTCTTCGTGTTTGCGGCGTTCAGTGATATCGCGCGCAACCTGAAGGCGAACCCGTCTGCCGTCTGTCCAGGCCAACATCCGATGCTGTACCTCGAACCATTTCTGAACTGAGTCCGAAAAAACTTCAACCGATTCATCCGTGTAACGACCGCGACGGCCCGCCAGCATCTCTTCGTGCCCTTGGGTTTGCGATCCGAATAAGCGCCGATACGTTCGGTTTGCAAACAATAGCTCGACGCCATCGTTTGTGTCTGCGGTCACCGAGATTGCATCATCCAGGCCTTCAAGCACGGTCATAAACCGCTCATGTGCAGCCGTAAGCGCTTCTCGAATACGCTTGGGCTCAGTGATGTCGGTCATGGAAGTCATCCAGCCGATTTGAGTACCTCTTGGGTCAAGTAGTGGCGACACATACATGCGCGCGCTAAAACGGGATCCATCGCGGCGCTGCGCTTCAATCTCAACGCCCGTGCTCGGCGCCTTGCCGGATAAGACGCTATCTAGTACTTGTTGCTGGCTATCATGTTGACCGGGAACCCAATAGGGGAAAGGCGGCATGCGTCCGATGAGGTCTGCCTCGTTCCAGCCAATCATTCTGCAAAACGCGGGGTTGAC
>JBEDEU010000240.1:0-3808 GCA_041175585.1 Pseudomonadota bacterium
TGGGGCGTCGCGGCAAGATGCTCTTTGTCATTCTGGACGACGGCAGTGCGCAGGTAGAAGTTGCGGTGTACTCAGAGATGATCGATCAGCACCGCAACCGACTGCGCGATGATCAATTACTGATCCTGCAAGTCAAAGTCAGCAACGATGAGTATTCGGGCGGTATGCGAGTTGCTGCCGAGCATATTTATGATCTGCAGCTTGCAAGAGAGGCTCGTGCCAAGTCCCTAAGGATTCGACTCAATGGCAATGCCGACGCAGCAATGCTCAAGCGTGTGTTGAATCCGTTCCGTGCCTCACCCGAGAATGGTTTTGCAGGTACGCCCGTCGAAGTGATTTACGAAAATGCGCGTGCGAGTTGCACCTTGCGTTTGGGCGAAGGTTGGCGGGTACGGTTATCTGACACCTTGGTTGAACAGTTGACGACCTGGACATCGCCCTCGGATGTGGAAGTGACTTACTAATGAGCGATAAGCCTCTGCGTATTGTTCACTCCGAAGCCGCTACTAGTTTCGGAGGGCAAGAGAACCGCATTTTTAAAGAAATGCTGGCGATGCGGGATCAAGGGCACTACCTGGAGGCGATTTGCCAACCGGATGCGCAGTTGGTAGATCGTTTGCGCGAGGCCGGTTTTGTGGTGCATACCTTGCCCATGGACGGCGCAATCAATATTGCACAGGGTATCTTTAAGATTAAGCGGATTTTGCAGCAAGGTAGGTTTGATGTCCTCAATACGCATAGTCGGCAGGACACGATCATTGCGGCACCCGCAGCCCGTTTGGCTGGGACGCCCTTAATTGTGCGTAC
The DNA here is from genome assembly GCA_041175585.1 of Pseudomonadota bacterium. Taxonomy (GTDB): domain Bacteria; phylum Pseudomonadota; class Gammaproteobacteria; order Burkholderiales; family Burkholderiaceae_B; genus Zwartia. The sequence continues at coordinate 808 of JBEDEU010000240.1, forward strand.
CCGCCACCTTTCGAGCAAGATTAATTCCTTGCTGTCGTATACCTGGCTGCCTCACCGAATCACTACAGTCAGCGATTACGTCAGGAATCAACTTCTTGCGAAAGGTGTTGAGCCGTCTCATATTGAAACCGTGTATAGCCCTATCGCGTTGCCGCCGATGCCTGAGTCGTCCACGTTGCGTGCTGAGCTGGGGCTATCCGACTCAGATGTCGTTGTAGGTTGCGTGGCGGTGATGCGGCCTAATAAAGGCCATGAGATCTTGCTTGAGGCGATCGCGCCCTTATTGAAGTCTCGTCCGAATTTGCACTTGGTTTTGGTGGGAGCCGGCTCGCCGACCTACGAGCGAGTCGTTCAGCAAATTTCTGATCTCGACATCGGTGCCCAGACCCATCTGCTGGGAACGCGCAAAGACGTACCGAATCTTTTGGTGGGCATGGATCTGTTCTGCTTGGCAACCAAGGAAGAAGCTAGTGGTACAGTGTTTGTAGAAGCTGCTGCATATGGTCTTGCTGCGCTCAGCACCAACGTGGGGGGCGTAGCAGAAATGCTAATTGATGGTGTGACGGGCCTTTTGGTGCCGAAAGATGATGTGGTCGCGTTTCGAGAGGCGCTCACGCGTTTGATCGATGATCCCGCCTTGCGCAAAAGATTAGGGCAGGCGGGTTTCACCCGCGTGCGAACAGAAGGTACATTTGATACGCAGAGATTGTCACAGAATACCGAGCGGGTCTATCGCAGATGGTTAACAGAGCTCGCACCACAACGTTACGCATAACAATTCGAAGAATATGAAAACTGCGCATTGTGTTCCGGTCTTGATGTATCACCATATCTCGCCAGAGACAGGTCCCATCACAACCAACCCTAAAAATTTCGAAAGCCAAATGAAAGGTTTGGTTGACGAAGGCTATACAACGCTCACATGCGATCAATTTGCTGATTTCCTAGCAGGCAAGCCCACCCCGCCAAAGTCGGTGCTGCTGACGTTTGATGACGGCTATCTGGATAACTGGGTGTATGCACATCCCATCCTGAAGAAATATGGTCTGCGTGCGACGATTTTTGTAGTGACAGGGTTGATTGGTGATGGCCCCGTGCGTCCGTGCGCGGAGCAGGGAACCGAGTCTTTGCCGCGGCTGCCGAGCCACCTCGAATGCCGAGCCTTGTGGGCAGCTGGGTCGACCGACTCTGCCATGTTGCGCTGGAGCGAGATCCAGGCGATGCGTGAGGCAGGCACCTTTGAATTCCATTGCCACACGCATACACACACCCGCTGGGATCAAGTATCCAAGACGCGCGAAGAGTGTTTGGCTCACATGCGTAAGGAGTTTGAAGCCTCGCGTGCGTTGCTGAAAGAAAATCTTGGAGACGTATCGCAGCATTTCTGTTGGCCACAGGGCTACTTTGCTGATGACTATGTCAGCCTGGCTCAGGAATATGGCTTTCGTTATTTATATACGACCGAAGCATATGGACAAAATCTTTGTGCATCGAATCCCGCCCATGTATATCGGTTCGCGGTCAAAAACCGCGGCGCTCGTTGGTTCCTGCAGCGCGTCTGGACCGCTGGCCATCCGGTAGTTGGACCTCTCTACAATAAATGGCGATCATGGAAGCGCAAACTTCGCGGCTAGGCTTAGGTCTGTCGGTGATTATCATCACCAAGAACGAGGCTACACACATTGCAGAGTGCCTTGCTTCGGTATCTTTCGCCGACGAGATCATCGTGCTGGACTCGGGTAGTACCGATGGAACAGTTGAGCTTGCGCGCGCCTTGGGCGCCCAAGTGCACCAGTCCGCTGATTGGCCGGGGTTTGGACCTCAAAAAAATCGTGCTTTGGCCCTTGCGACGCAAGACTGGGTGTTCTCGATCGATGCGGACGAACGCGTCACACCGGAGCTACGTGAAGAGATCATTGCTACGTTGCGCGAACCAACGCGCAGTGGTTACGAAGTCAATCGCCTGTCTGAATTCTGTGGCAAGCCCATCCGCCATAGTGGCTGGTGGCCCGATCCCGTATTAAGACTTTTTCGACGTGATTCTGGAAAATTCAACGACGTGCTGGTGCACGAGAGCGTGTCGCTAAATGACGGCAAACCAGGTCGCTTGAAGTCCCATCTCTTGCATTACCCCCATCCAACGCTTGATTCCTTGATTGATAAGGTCAACCGTTATTCGAGTGAAGCGGCAAAAATGATGTTTGCCAAGGGGAAGCGCGCTGGTCTACCGATGATTGTGGTCCACAGTATATGGACCTTTATTCGTATCTATTTTTTAAGACTTGGCATTTTGGATGGCCGACACGGCTTTGTATTGGCTGTCACGGCCGCTTCCGGTAATTTTTTGCGCTACTCAAAGTTGATGTTTTTGGCCGAAGCTAAGGACCAAAATGAGCATGGCAAAGACCGCAAGTTATGAAGGTGCTCTATACCAACTTCCATGGGCGTAACGGGGGCGGTCACGTTACGTACATCGTCAACCTGCTGCAGGGCCTCGGGCCACAGCATCAGCTAACTGTTGCCACACCCGCGTCCAGTCGATTATTTCGCCACGCCTCGGCTATGACTGGCGTTTCTGTTGTTGATATGTCCTATACGACGCGACCTTCGTCTTGGCTCAAACCGCGTGCGCAGTTACGTGCTCTGATTGAGCGCGAACGCTTCGATGTGATCCATGTCAATGGATCGGCTGATCACAAACAGGTGATGCTCGCAGTGTTTGGCATGCGCCCACGTCCACGTATTGTTTTCACAAAACATAACGATCACGCGCTAAATAGTTTTGGTCACTGGATGCGTGCGCGATTTGCAACGGATTGCGTCATTGCTGTGAGCGATTTCGTGAAAGGCTTAGTACTCGCTTCGCCCTACAAGAGCTGTGATGTCAGAACGATTCGTCACGGGGTTGATACTGAGTTTTTTTCTCCAGTCTCAGAAGATGAAAAACAAGCCTTGCGCTTTGCTCAGTTTGGACCGGATATCAAGGACAAGCTTGTGCTGG
>JBEDEU010000241.1:0-3802 GCA_041175585.1 Pseudomonadota bacterium
TATATTTACTTATAATCTATTTGTAAATATAATATTATCATTGCGAGTCACTACTGGAGTAACAAATGTCTGCCGCAGAAAAGAAACCCACTGTTCATGGAATTTTTGACCCAGCAACCTGGACCGTGACTTATGTCGTATATGACGCACCTGGTTCGGCATGTGCGATTATTGATTCGGTCCTGGACTACGACCCCAAGTCAGGACGTACTAAGCACACCTCGGCGGACAAGGTTGTTGAGTTCGTGCGTGCAAATGGCTTGAAGGTTGAATGGATTCTTGAAACGCATGCTCACGCGGATCATTTGTCTGCTGCGCCTTATCTGAAAGAGCAGTTGGGTGGAAAGATCGGAATCGGCGCAAAGATCACAACGGTACAAAAAGTTTTCGCGGGTATCTTCAATCTTGAGCCAGAGTTCAAACAAGACGGTACACAATTCGATCACCTGTTTGCCGAGGATGAGGTCATTCGTATCGGTGCGCTAACAGGGCGGGCCTTGTTTGTGCCGGGTCACACCCCAGCGTGTATGGCCTATCAGTTTGGTGACGCTGTGTTTGTCGGCGATACGATGTTTATGCCCGATGTTGGGTCGGCGCGTTGTGATTTTCCGGGCGGTGATGCGCGGATGCTGTATGCATCGAGCAAGAAGATTTTGAGTCTGCCGCCAGAAACGCGCTTGTTCATGTGCCATGACTATCCGCCCAATAACCGGCCGATCCAGTTTGAAACGACTGTCGCGGAGCAACGCGCAAAGAACATACATTTGCATGACGGTGTGACGCAAGAGCAGTTCGTTGAGATGAGAACCAAACGCGATGCAACACTCGAAATGCCGGTGTTGATTCTTCCTGCAGTGCAAATAAATATTCGTGCGGGTAATTTGCCGCCACCTGAGTCCAACGGGAAATCCTACGTGAAGATTCCCTTGAACGCGCTGTAAAACTTTTCAATCAAAAAGGATGTTCATCATGAAATGCAACGTTGGTGGTATCGATCGCGTCCTACGTGTTGTGGCTGGTTTAGTGCTGATCGCCTTGGCCGCGACAGGAACTGTTGGCGTGTGGGGTTGGATCGGAGTTGTGCCGTTAGCAACAGGCTTATTTCGCTTTTGCCCGTTGTATCCTTTGGTCGGCATGAATTCGTGCGGATCTGGCTCAGGAGCTAACAGCGGTAGCTGTTGCAAAAAATAAGTTTGTGTTGATCGTTACGGTTGTTTAAAACTGATCGGAACGATCACAGTTGCACTGATGGCGGTTTGCCCCCGCATGCCGGGAACAAATCTCCATCGGGTGACTGCTTGTATGGCTGCCTGGTCTAGCCTGTCATAGCCACTCGACTGATGCAAGGTGACCGCTGTGGCGCTGCCATCTGGGTCGACTTTGACGAGTAATAAAACTGTTCCGCTCTCCCTGTTGCGTTTTGATAGCGCTGGGTAACTTGGGGCGGGATTGTGCAGATATGCTGGATCTAAACGTGGTGGAGTCGTTTGCGACTCAGAATCTCTGTTTACACCGATAGTGGGTTGTCCAGGCGCACTTGTAGTTGTCGGAGATGATGAAACCACGGTGTTTTTGCTTGGGGGTGCTGCCGTTGGTCTCGGCGCAGGCGCAGGCGGTGCGGATGGCTGAGGTTTGGGTGCGGGCTTACTGTCAGGTGCGGGGGGTTGTGCTGGCGCAGAGGATTCGGTAAATGCTGTGGCTGGCTCCTCTCTGGTCGCGGGGACTGCCTCCACGGCCGGCTGGCTGGAAGGTTCGACTGGAATAGCGGGCACTTCTTGAACGGGCTGCGAGTCGGTCGGTTGGGCGAGCGAAGTTGGGTGAGGCGGGCTTGTGAAGGTCGGTTCTGCAACCGGCTCTGCGGGCGATGTGATGTCGCTATCCCCTGAGAGATCAACAACAATGATGTCGAGAGTTTCGGGCTGTGAAGGTGCGGGACCGCCGGGTAAAAAGTCAAGACGCAGTAGAAAGACAGCAAGAAGCAGGGCGTGTACGAGCACAATGACGGCGGCACGCCAGCCATAGCGTTGACTCGGTATGGGATGCGCTAAGCGTACGGGCGCGTAAATCCCCGATCCTTCATGACCAAGCGAATCGTTACTTGTCCCGGATTGTGAAGTTTTATCTGACATTGCTCATGTTTACCTGTCGTGCAGTTTAGAGCGTTTACTTGGTCTTCAGATAAAATTTGAGCGTTAAAAGGTGAATGCGCTATTTTTCGGATGATAAAAATGAAAAAGTTTTTCAGTTCTGTCGCGGTCGTGATCGGAGTTTTGCTCGCTAGTCCGGCAGGGGCACAAAATGCGTCAAATCCGGGCTTGGCTTTCGATGCGCCGTGGGTGCGCGCGAGTGCCCCTGGCCAAAAAAATGGTGCGGGTTATGTGCAGATTCAGAATAAAGGCAGCCAGACCGATCGTTTGATATCAGCGACGACGGCAAATGTTGGACGTGTCGAGTTGCACACAATCATCAATGAAAACGGCGTGGCAAAGATGCGGCAAGTGCAGGGTATTGAAGTACCCGCTGGTGCAGGTGCCACGCTCGCGCCTGGCGGCTTTCATATTATGTTCATGGGCTTGAACGCACCGTTCAAGGCGGGTGAGATTGTTCCGGTTATGTTGCGCTTTGAAAAGGCGGGGGAGGTAAAGGTTGACTTTGAAATCAAGCCGCCGACCTATAACCCTGCTGCTGCGGGTCAGAGCGCGGCACACAAGCATTAATCGTCAAGGCCTATATGTTTGGTGTGACTGACTACGGCGCGTTTGTTGTTGCCTTCACAATATTTTTGTTGATTCCCGGGCCGGGCAACTTGGCTTTGGTGACTTCAACGAGTAAAGGCGGCATCTCTGGTGGGTTAGCCGCCACAATGGGCGTGATCCTTGGAGATCAAGTTCTGTTGTGGCTAGCCGTAGCGGGAGTCGCTGCGATCTTGAAGGCCTATCCTGCTGCATTTGAGGCTGTGCAGTGGGTCGGCGCACTCTATCTGGCATGGTTGGGAATACGCATGCTGCTCGCAAAGCCGGGCGCCGCTCCCATTCTGAATATCAAGCCGTATCACTACATGCGTCAGGCTTTATTGATTACGGTACTCAATCCTAAGGCCATCGTGTTTTACATGGCTTTCTTCCCCTTGTTTGTGGATCCCGTTCACCATAGAGGGCTCATCACATTCGGATTCTTGGCCGGCACGATTGCAGCATTGACTTTTATATACGGATTAGGCGCGACCTTATTGACTTTTTTTCTTGCGGAGCGGTTGCGCACGAATCCTAAAGTGGGCTATTTGCTAGAGAAAGTAGCCGGCCTTTGCCTCGTTGGCTTTGGCATCAGGCTGGCACTTTCCCGCTAAGGTCACCGCACGTACTATTTGGTTTGCTCAGCCACCATATGTGTGTGTGCTGTCTTAAGAAGAATGCATGGCACGTTCTTTTCCACGCCGCGATCGATCATGGCGCCCAGAATATGTTCGTGTTCTGTCTGATTGCCTTGCACCAGGTCGCGCAGCATAGACGCCGCAAAGCTGGATCCCACTTTAGTCAGCATATCTAGCGCTTTTTGCTGAGCGCTCGCTTTGGTCGGAAAGCCATGGGCTTGTGCGATTGCGCAGGACTCGGCGTAAAAAGCGGTCATCACTTCCTTACCCCAAGGCGCTGCCGCAATTTTTCCGACGTGTCCGCGGCAGAGGGTCGTCATGCCAGCCAGCGTTGCCAGAAATACCCACTTATCCCAAAGTGATTGTTCGATATTTTCGCTGTAGGTCTTGTCGAAGCTTGCTTTTTCGCAAAGAGCGAAAAATTCGCGTGCG
>JBEDEU010000242.1:0-3789 GCA_041175585.1 Pseudomonadota bacterium
CGAAAGCGGATGATGTGACCGTTGGGGTTACCCATGCCTTTACGCCCATCAACATCAGCGTAGCTGCGAGGATTCGCTGCATTGACTTTTGCAGGCGTACGGCTGGCGACATTGTTGTTGGTCAACGCAAAATATATTTCACCGTTTGACTGATTGACCGCGCCCCACTCAGGACGATCCATCGGGGTTGCGCCCACCGCATCTGCAGCTAAGCGTGCATTCACCCAAACGTCCGCTTGATTAGCGAAGCGGTACTTCGAAAAATTAGCAATTGATGGCTGAGTAAACGAAAGCTCAAGCCACTGTCCTGTACCATCCGCATCAAAGCGTGCGACATACAAAACGCCTTCATTCAGGTACTTGTCACCAGCAGCCAAACCGCCACCGACGTCTTTGGGTTCCCAAAGCGCTTTGCTGACAAACTTATAGATATATTCGTTAACCGAGTCGCACCCCATGTAAAACGCCAGAGGCTTTCCTTCAACAGGAATTCCGCACACCGCGGCCTCATGCGCAAAACGTCCCATAGAGACACGCTTCACCGGCGTGGTCGACGGGTTGAGAGGATCGATTTCGACGTTAAAGCCGAAAGTATTGGCTTCGTTACGGAAGTCAGCCGTCGGCTCGGCACCTAACACTGCAAGGTTCCAGCGAGCAAAACGTGCGTCAGTATCCGACACTGTGTGCCAGCCTTGGCTAAAGGCCTTGGGTGCCTTGGGATCAAGCGGTGCAGAAGCGACTCCATAGCGCTTGAGCGACGCAACATGATTTACATCGCCGGGATTCGCGCCGGGAGCGATTTGAAAATAGCGCGCCCAATTTTCCTCGCAAGCGAGGTACGTACCCCAAGGGGTCTTTCCATGACCGCAATTGTTAAGCGTCCCGCGCGACGTTGAGCCCGTGGTATCAAAGGCCGTTCGCATCATTTTTTGAATATCGGTCAAATGCTCACGCGCACCTGCAATCTTCATTGGTGTCTGAGCGGTAATGCGGCGATTTAACTTAGAGTCGATTTTGTAAGCAAAGCCCTTTTCTGTTTGTTGCAACTCAACCACAGAAACACCATGCAGATTAATTTCTTTCAGCACCTCAAGCTCAGGACGTACACCCAAGTCCCAATTACCAAACTGATCAAATTTTTTGCGGGACTGTCCATTTGAAGTCTGGCCGACCGGATGCAAGAAGTGTGAATCGGCAGAGCTTTCATGGTTTACACATAGCACTGCCTTAGACGTCGCAGTGGGCGAGTAGCGGCCAGCTTCATCGATGTAATAGATATCCATCCCGTCGTGATGATCACCGATCCGATGCGCCCAGTCATCCTTCTCGGAACCGTCGTTCGCATAAGCCGCTACCGTCCCGTCAATTGGATCACCTGAGGCATGCAAAATGGTGAAACGATAGCCTGGGGGCAGACTCACTTGGTCAAGCAGACTTTTACCAACCGACGGGAAAGACAGCGCGGTAGGCAGGGCTTGCGAAGTAGCTCTTGAGGGCTGCGCTAGAACTGGAAACGCTGCGAGGGTGGCCAAGCCAAATCCGCCTTTGATGATATTTCGACGTCCGCGATTTTCAATCGCAAGAGATAACACCTCTTGAAAACAAGTGTTTCCTGAAAGATTAACTTTCTGATCGTCTGAATCGTGTGACATGGCAGCATCCTTTGAAAAAAACTATTGCAACAAAACCATATGACGAGGGCATGACAAAAAATCAAAAAAAGTCCAATAAAAAATCACAAAACTTTCATTAATTCGTCACTTTTTTGAAACATACCGTTCTCACAATGACGGGCATCACAGGAGACTGACTCGATGCTTGAACTTGTACGAAGCGCCTCAAGTTTTATCAATCCTCCCAGCATAACGACCACTCGCAGCGGCTTAGTGGTCGGACTAGCTCAAACCACGCAAGAGTTAGATCTTGTTCAACGACTACGCTACGACACCTTCAAGAGTGAATACGGCGCAGCCTTCCATTCAAACACCCCCGGAGTGGACAGCGATGCCTTCGATCGCTGGTGCGACCATTTGATCGTGCAGGACCTAGACACGGACGAGGTTATCGGAACTTATCGCGTACTCACTCCAGAAAATGCAAAACGCGCGGGCGGCTACTACTCGGAATCAGAGTTCGATCTGTCTGGTCTAGGAGAGATTCGCGCGCAACTCGTCGAGTTCGGGAGAGCATGCATTCACGAGTCCTATCGCCAAGGGGGAGCACTGATGATGCTTTGGTCAGGACTAGCTGAAATACTAAAGCGCGGCAATCATCAACACGTCTTTGGATGTGCAAGCGTCAGCCTGCGCGACGATGGCGTCACTGCAGCAAAGGTCTGGCGCGATGTACGCGAAGCAGTCATGCAACCGAGCGCGATTCGCGTGACCCCGCACAATCGCTACCCCGTTGAACAACTAGACAGTGCTTTACCAGCAAAAGCGCCAGCACTATTGGTGGGCTATCAAAAACTGGGCGCACAAATTTGCGGTGCGCCCGCCTGGGATCCGGACTTCAACACCGCGGATTTTCCCATGCTTCTGTCTGTCGACAACATGGGGGCTCGTTACCGGCGTCACTTTGGCTTTGACCTCTAACGGCTCAGCCTAACCTACAACGACCGACCGTGGCCTGCGTCCCCGATTTGGTGATGCAGGTGGGGACAGCTTTTATGATTCAGGTGATTCCAGCGAAGGATCACCAACATCAACATGGCCACCATCAAGCCAAACGCAACGATGATTGTATTAATTGGAATTTCCAACCAAAGCAAAATGGTATAGATCGATACCATCGCAAGAATATTCAGTTGCTCGTTAAAGTTCTGGACTGCAATAGAATGCCCCGCCGAAAGCAGTACATGCCCCCGATGCTGAAGTAAGGCATTCATTGGCACCACAAAATATCCAGACAGCCCACCAATTAACAATAACAAGGCGTACACGGTCCAGGTCGAATCGACGAGCGGCATCAGCAATACAACTAACCCCATCACGACACCAACAGATAGCACCGACAACGATCGCTGAATACTAACTTTGGATGCCGCAATTGCACCAAAGATCGTGCCAAGTGCGGCCACGCCCATCAGAACACTTGCCTGATCTAAACGATAGTTGAGTTGCACCCTGCCCCACTCAATCACCACAAGTTGCAAGGTCGCACCAGCTCCCCAGAATAGGGTCGTGACTGCAAGTGAAATTTGTCCAAGCTTGTCGCGCCACAAGATCGCCACATAGCGGAAAAAGACACGATTTAAAGTTAAGGGATTGAAGGACTGCGTTGGGTAACGCACGCCTGTGTCCGGGATCTTAAAATTCAACCATGCTGCAATTGCATATAAGACAGCAATCACAACAATGGCCGCTTCAGCTGGTGAAGTCGCGAGGGACCCAATAATCGGCTGTGCCAATAGCGAGGACGAAACTGAAGGTGATATCAGAATTCCGCCCAGGACGGCTCCCAGAATAATAGAAAGGACCGTCATCCCCTCAATCCAACTATTGCCTTTTACCAAATCTGCGGGTGGGAGCATTTCAGTAATGATGCCGTACTTCGCAGGTGAGTAAGCCGCCGCGCCGATTCCAACAATTGCAAAAGCGACACAAACTAGCGCTATCTGACCATCTCCACTTAGGTCAAGTGCGCCATAAAAATACATTAAGACACACCCAACAACTTTCAGCGAATTAGTCCAGAGCATCACTCTGCCTTTGGGATGTGTATCTGCAAACGCTCCGACGTAAGCTGCTAGCACTACGTACCCGACTGCTACCCACCACTTCATGATGG
>JBEDEU010000243.1:0-3771 GCA_041175585.1 Pseudomonadota bacterium
GGATTGTTCGTTAATAGCTTTACTTGGCTCACGCCAAGCAAGCTCAACATCTGCGCCGCTGGCAAATAGTCACGCTCATCCGAATCAAAACCTAACTGAAGATTCGCGTCGACAGTATCAAAACCGGTATCTTGCAACTGATAAGCACGCAACTTATTCACCAACCCAATCCCACGGCCTTCCTGCGCCAGATAAAGGAGGATGCCACTCCCAGCTTTAGCGATTTCGCTAATCGCGCCGCGCAGCTGGTTACCACAGTCACATCGCAGTGAACCCATCAGATCACCTGTGAAACACTCAGAGTGCATTCTGATTAAAACCGGAGCATCGGTTTTAAGTTCGCCCACAACAATGGCAAGGTGCTCAATACCGCCATCGCGCGGACGAAACGCCACGACTTGCGCATGCTCAGCGTCCTCTAGGGGCACCCGCGCACGGCTCACAATTCTCAAGGAGTGCGCTGCGGTTTTCATGTAACTTTCGATCGCACCTGCCTCGACCGAGAACGCATCAGAGTTTTCTGCACAATCAACAAGCACCGCAGCAGGTAGCAGGCGTGAAAGCTTAGCAAGCTTTACGCACGACATCTCAATCGGAGTCGCTTGGTTGACAATTAATTCAGAAAGCTTTGGCTGCGGCGCCTTGGCTGCAAGTGGGTTCGCAAGATACTCGATGGTCGCAGCATCCAGGCTATCAGGCGCACTCACAACACAGGTCGAACGGTCTGATTTGTCAATACCCAGCACGTTCGCACGCGTACCCGTCATGACGAGGCGCGGAGTACTCACGCCTTGCGCTGCAAACAGCCCCAGCACTTCAACGGATACTGCTTCGGTCGCGAGCATCAACACGCTCGTTGCTCCGGAATGCACGCGCACACCTGCGCCACGGCGCAATTCAGATATTGCGCGGTCAACTTCAATTAAGGGATCTGGCCTGAACACAAGGAACCTGTTGTTTGAATGGTTAAGACACGGCTTTGTAATTATGCCACTTTGCTGTAAATTTCTAGTGGATAACACCTATATCCATTAACGCTCTACGGTCCCTTCACCTTGCCTCTCGACACCCCAGTGCCCCAGCCGCCCACCACCTTGGGAACGCTCGATGCTCTTGCCTTTGTCCCCGCCGGTACGAAGGATGACATGACGATTGTCGGTCAATTGGGTCAAACTTTGGACGGACGGATCGCGACAATTACGGGGCATTCTCGCTATGTAAACGGGCCCGCGAGTTTGATGCACCTGCACCAACTACGGGCAAGCGTGGATGCGGTACTGGTGGGCATCGGCACGGCGCTAGCGGACGACCCGCAGCTGAACGTTCGCTTAACAAAAGGTCGAAATCCGGCACGAATTGTCTTGGATCCCAATGGACGCTTGGATCCAAACGCAAAGGTTTGGCATGAAGATGGAACTCGGCGAGTGTGGCTAGTTTGCAACAACCCTTCTTCTCCAATCCCACCCGGAGTAGAGCTTGTTGTCCTAAACGCATCCACTGGGAACATCGACCCGAGAGACATTTTGCGCGTCTTGCATGCGCGGGGCTTAAAGCGGGTGTTAATCGAAGGTGGAGCTGAAACAGTCTCTCGTTTTATGCGGGCAGGCTGTCTTGATCGACTGCACTTGTTAGTTGCGCCCATCATTATGGGCTCGGGGCGGCCAGCATTTAATCTGCCAGCTATTCAAACCATGGCCGAAGCAACTCGGTTGAGCACGAAAGCCTATGTCCTTGAAGACGAAGTCATCTACGACATCGACATGTCGGCTCAACGACTACCGATCGACTTCACCAATAACTCTGAAAAACGCTGAGCAGAATCAGCCCACGTCGGCTGAACCAGCGCAATGCGTCTTGCACCCATCCCTAGCTGGTGTCGCAAGTCGCGAGTTTCAATAATCTTTTTAAGTGCGAGCGCCAAGGCAGTTACGTTTCCGGGTTCCACCAGCAAACCTGCCTCAGCGGGCACCGTATCAGGAATCGCGCCTCCCGTTGTACCTACAACAGGCAATCCATGTGCAAGCGCCTCTGCATACGCCATGCCAAAGCCCTCAAAGCGCGAGGCCAGTACAAATACATCTGCGGATGCATATAAATTCGCGAGTGTCTCAACAGAGACGGCACCAAGTATGCTGATACGATCGCTAAAGCCAAATCGCTGAATGTCTTGATCAAGCTGTTGCGATGCCTCTATGTTTCGTGAGCGATCGCCTGCAATCGTTAAATGCCAGGGCAAATCTCTTATTTGATTTAGCGCAGGCAACAATACGTCAAAGCCCTTGCGTGGAATGATTGAGCCCACGGATAGCAACGCAACCACATCACTTTGTGAGCCCATCGCAAGCGCAGCGCGATCTGTTCCTGGAATCACAGCCCTGATACGCTCAGGTGACACCTCAAAGTGCTTAGTCAAATCCCGCGCAGTCGCGGGACTCGTCACAATTATTTGTGACGCATACGCAAGCGCCTGCTTTTCTGTTTGTTTGAATCTTGCAGCTTGCGCAGGACTCAGCCCCGCTTCAAAGGCGAGAGGATGATGCACAAGAGCGATCACAGGGCGCTGCATTGTGATCGCAGTAGCAATGTCTGGCATCACGCCAAAGGCAAGGCCATCCACAACCACCGGCATGCCTGCGGGTAATGCATCAAGTTTTGCGTACGCTTGGCGTAGAGTTTCATCATCAGGAAAGGGGAAGCCATCTCCCAAGCCGACCAACTCAACCTGCCAGCCTAAAGAGCGCAAGCCCTCCATGATGTGTCGGTCATAGATATACCCGCCCGTCGGCGCATAGATGTCGCCTGGGATTGCAAAAGCAATTTGCTTTAACACTGAGCGGGTCTCACTACACAAGTGCGTTGCACTTAAAGCGCAGCTTCGTACCACGCACGTGCAACATGCGACTCAGAGATCGTGACACGGATCGCGTGCAACTCTTTACTATCACGCCCTAATTGACCCGCACGGGCTGCGACCGCTAGCTGATCAAAAATATACTTCGTCAAAAATTCGGTAGTGGTGTTCATACCCTTGAATTCTGCGCGATCGTCCAGGTTGGAATAGTTCAGGGGCTTCAGCGTCGCTTTCAATACATCCAAGGCACAGCCAATATCAACCACGATGCCATTGCTATCAAGCGTCTTGGAAATAAATGCCGCATCCACGACGAACGTTGCGCCGTGCAAGGCCTGCGCAGGACCGAATACGGCTCCACGAAACGAATGGGCGATCATAATGTGATCACGAACTTCAACTGTAAACATGGCGGTTCCTTAGAGGTAAGCGATAGGTTGGCACAACACACCACTGCGCCCATCAAAAATATCGGGCAACTTAGCGGGCAATTCAAGAAATTTAATGGGCTCGGCAAGCAAGACATCGAGCCTCGCATCATTCAGCATAGCCAACGCAGCACCTAAACGGCGCTTGTACGTCCACCGCGGTCTGCGCGATGCAGAAACGTGTCCGACCTGGCTGGATTGCAATCGCAACTGACGGCTGTGAAACGCACCTCCCAGAGGCGCGAGCACGCTCTTGGAACCGTACCAACTCAACTCCAGCACAGTGGCCTCTTCGCCTGCCAAGCCGAGTGCTGTGGCTAAGCCAGCTTGCGTCGCGCTACAGTGAAAGACAAGATCACAGTCTATTGGGGCATCGCTAGGCTGCGCAAATCCGACACCAAAGGCCTTTGCTGTGGCGGCGCGCTCTGGATTAATGTCCACCAAGGTGACGCTTGCACCCGGGAGATGCCCACACAAAAAGGCGATCAAACA
>JBEDEU010000244.1:0-3771 GCA_041175585.1 Pseudomonadota bacterium
GAAGGCGATTGCGAGCGATCTCGGCGGCATACCCCCCCTGCACCAACGAATCACCAAAGTGCGCGACCTTAAAACCTTCAGTCTTAGCCGTAGCCCATTTCTGTTGTAAGCGCTGTACCAGCCGAGCATCTTTAAATTCAAAGATATTTGTCTCGGCCGTTACATAACGATTGAGTGACTGCCCCTGCTGGGCCAACAAGTCATCAACCGTGCGAGGCGGATAGGCTTTAGCAGACGGATTGCCCACAAAGGTGTCTACGCGCTTCGGAGTCAAGGCCCCCGATGCTTTGTCTTGCGGAATACTCGGTGCTGTCGTGCACGATACAAGCAAAAATGTCATCAACCCAAGCAAGGCTGAACGAATAAAAAAGCGGTGCAATGAACGAGTAGGCATTGAGACAAATCTAAGGTGTTAACAAGGTGTAGGCGTTGACACGCCCTTCGCTACTATATGCCATCTAGGTAGTACCAACGACCGTCTCGGCACACAAAGCGACTGCGCTCGTGCAAGCGCGAAGCCTTACCTTGCACACGATAACGGGCAACGAATTCCACCTCTGCGTGTTCAAGGTCGATTGTGTGGTGCATTTTGACCTGTAAGCCGAGCCATTTTGTGTTGGCATCAAAATCAAGCTCAGCCGGACGGTGGCTAACATCCCAAGTTTTCAGCAGATAGTCGGAACGCTGCAGCACGAACGCCGAATAGCGCGAGCGCATAAGGCTTTCAGCATCAGGCGCTGGTGTCGAGCCAAAATGATCTAAATAGCGCTGGCAGCATTGCTCGAAGGACAAGCTACGTTTACCCTGCATACGACCGCAGGGGCAGGCTGTGTTTTTATCGAGGCTGATCATTGCAAGCAACTTAACCAACAACTACTTGGACTAAGTCGTTGCATTGCGTCGTGCCCAATATCTAGGCACCACCCTGCCGGGCATGCTGTTCAGCCTTTGCTTCTGCACGCAGATCTTCGGTTGTCGATCCTTTGCCATCGGGAGACCAGCCAGGAGGCAACAAAAGATATCCAAAAAAGGAACGCAGGTCTCGCGCACGAAACAGATCTTTGAACAAGCCTACCAGTTGATCAAACTCTACAACCAGAAAATTGTTACTCGTCATGGGGTGTACGAGTCCATAACGCACTGGAATATCCTCTCGTTCTGCTGCATACGTACCAAACATTCGATCGAATATGATGAGGATGCCGCCATAGTTTGCGTCCAGGTACTCGAGGTTAGCCGCATGATGCACGCGATGCAGGGATGGTGTGTTGATGATTTTCTCAAGCCATCCCAGTTTAGGCATCCAGGTATTGTGAATCCAGATTTGATAAATGATGTCTAACGCAATCGCGATATAAACGACTTCAGGGCTAAACCCCAACCACGAAAGTGGAACCCAAAAAATACCGATACCAATCAACGGCCGTGTTAAGCCAGTGCGCCAAATAGCGGAAAGGTTGTAGCGATTTGTCGAGTGATGAACTGCATGCAGCGTCCAAAACCAACGCATGCGATGCGAAACCCTGTGATACCAGTAATAGCCAAAATCAACCAACAGAAACAACAATAGGACCGACCACACGGAGTCAAGGTCGATGGTAAACAAGCGATGCTCGTAGGCATAATTAAATACGGGGACCGTCACACTGAGCGGAACAAGCGTTTTGAGTAAGAGCCCTGCAAACTCATCGAGGAATGAAATTGCGGTTTCTTTCCAATCAAAATTATTTGGCGCATAGCGACGCAGTAGCTCCGCTTCAATTAACGTAATAACATAAAGCGGGAATGGTACGTAAAAAAGAATGTCGCTTAAGAGTTTCGCGTAATCCATGTGAGCTCAATCAATGCAAAAACGGTTAGCATAAAAGCGTGCTTAAAAAGTGTCTCTTTCTGTTCACTTGCGTCAAAAACTTAATTCTAGACTATGAAACCATACAGTCGATTGCTGGTGATTTTAGTACTCTTTTTGGCCTGTATCCCCGGCGCTGAAACGGCTGAAATTGATAATGAAACGCGCTACTGCGTTGCAATCCGAGGCAATGGAGGCCGCGGTGCCGCCCATATTAGCGCACTCGCAAAAAGCCATGAGCAGTATGGATTGCTCTGGGGAATAGCCGGAACCAGTTCTGGCAGCGTTGTGTCGTTTATTGTCGACAGCATCTACGGAAATCCTCTGTTGTACGACTGTGACGGAGCGCGTTGCACACCACAAGAGACAGCGGCACGTGCAGCGCTTTTGATGAAATCCGAACTCAACCGAAGTGCAGCGCTCGTGCAGTTTCCAGAGTCTTCCGCTTTTTTCCTTTTTTTTCGTATCGAGCCAATTTTAAAGCAACTGAAGGTTGAGCAACTACTCAATGACGACCCCGCGGCAGGCCTTGCAACGTTGCGCGCTATTGTCTCTGACCCCCGCATCAAAACCGCGGTAAATCAAGAAATTCTCGAGCTATTAGATCGAAGCCCCAAACCAGTTGAGGTTGCCAAAGATATCGTCAAAGGATTAGTACTGGGCTCAGAATTTAAATTCGATAACGCAACAACATTTATTCGACCAGGCATTGTGTCCTACCCAGCTCTATCCGAATTCCTAGGACGTGTCGGTGACTTTTACGCGTTAGAAAAAAACTTTTCCGATAAAACAGGCATGAACAACTACCTTAAAGCCTGCGCAACCCCTGGGCGTGGAAAGCCATGGACGGAAGTCCGAGATTTGCCAGCGGGAGACTCGACCTGCGGGAAGACATACGTTGGTTTAATTCAAAATTATTATCGTGCTGCGATCGCCAGCGGACAGCCCTCAAAAAGACTCGATCAACCTGTTGGAACAAATTTGCATACTCTGGTTGCCAATGCCGTTATCGTGGGTCAAAGCGCTGAGCGCTGGAGGCAGGCGCGGCAAGCATATGTGACGGGTACACCAATGGAGTGGGCACCGACGATGGAAGATCTCAGGATTGGCTTCTTCGGCAGAGCTGCGGATCTAGATCGCCTACACGCGAATCCCCTGCAATTTGATGACATCAAAACCCAAAAGCATCATATTTTCAAAAATCAAACCTGGCGACAGGTTCTGCAAACCTCACCGGCAGAACCAAGCGTCTCACGCGGAGTAGAGTTGCCAACGAAAGATCCTGAGATCGCCCTGGGCGGTTGGGTCGAGTTACATCCGGTCCAGCCATTACTTAATATAGGCTGCCAAGAGGTCGTACTGCAGACAACAGAGGGATCAATCCTAGACTCTTACTCAGACCAAGTCTTAAGCTTATTTAATCCTACACAAACAGAACGCAACAAGTTCTATTCGTTTAGCAATGCAGAAAGTAGTGTTGCGCAAGCGCTGAAAAAAGCGACCGGAATTAAATGTATTGAGTACGATCAATTTCCGATCACCGATGTTGACGGACTTGGAAACATTGGATGGAATGCACCGTTCTTGACGCACTCACCCTTCTTTACGAACGCCAAGAATCCGGATCCAAATATCGTATCGCGATTCTCTAAAAAGGGATGTGCCCCGGGTGTGGCAGACTAGGGCTCATCCCCGGCTAATGGGCTAGAGCCTGAAAGTGTTGGTGGCGCATCCCTGATTCGAACAGGGGACCTGCGGATTATGATTCCGTCGCTCTAACCGGCTGAGCTAATGCGCCATTTGGGACGATTTTGCCCTGAGCGGGCAGATTTCTGTACACCAAAGACCAAAATTCTAGCATTTTTTTGGTATTTCCGCAGTCAAAGGGGTTCGCCTGCGTGTCAAAATAGGCTCACTAAATG
>JBEDEU010000245.1:0-3761 GCA_041175585.1 Pseudomonadota bacterium
AATACCAAAGCGTGTGCTTGATCCAGTTATCGTCGTCACGGTTTGGATGATCATCCAGCGCATGCGCACCACGGCTTTCCGTACGGGCTGCGGCCGAGTGAATCGTTGAACGCGCAACTTCGATCATGTTGCTCAGCTCAAGTGCCTCGATACGTGCAGTGTTAAACACCTTCGACTTGTCTTGGAACGCAATGTTGTCCACTTTCTCAGCCAGTGCATCAATCTTAGCAACGCCTTCCTTCAAAGAGGCCATAGTGCGGAACACACCGCAGTGCTGCTGCATCGCGTTACGGATTTCATTGCCAACCACTTGCGTACGCTCACCCTTTGTGCGGGATTCGAGTTTGTTGACGCGATCCAACGAGAAGTCGACCGAAGCTTGCGGTAGAGGCTGATGCGAACGCTGGCGCTCAGGATGTGCGGCAACGATGTGATTACCTGCTGCACGACCAAACACGATCAGGTCCAACAGCGAGTTAGTACCCAAGCGGTTCGCACCGTGGACTGATGTGGCCGAGCACTCACCGATTGCATACAAACCATTCACAACTTGGGTCTGCTTGCCATCCCAGGTTGTAACTTGTCCGTGGTAGTTACAAGGAATACCACCCATCTGGTAGTGGATAGTTGGAACGACTGGAATAGGCTCCTTTGTCGCATCCACGTTTGCAAACTTGTGGCCGATTTCGAGAATCGATGGCAAACGCTTGTTGATCACATCAGCACCCAGGTGATCCAACTTCAAGTGCACATAGGCACCGTCCGGACCACAGCCCCGCCCTTCTTTAATCTCCTGGTCCATACAACGCGAAATAAAGTCGCGAGGCGCCAAGTCTTTCAGGGTTGGTGCGTAACGCTCCATGAAGCGCTCGCCGTCTTTGTTCAACAAGATACCGCCTTCACCGCGCACACCTTCAGTGATGAGCACGCCTGCGCCCGCCACACCGGTGGGGTGAAACTGCCAGAACTCCATGTCCATCATCGGGATGCCTGCGCGAGCAGCCATACCCATGCCATCACCTGTATTGATGAAGGCGTTGGTCGATGCGGCCCAGATACGTCCAGCACCGCCAGTTGCGATAACGGTTGTCTTGGCTTCAAAAATGTAAATTTCGCCGGTTTCCATTTCGAGTGCAGTCACACCCAAAACATCACCCGCGTCGTTACGGATCAGATCAAGCGCCATCCATTCAACGAAAAACTGCGTACGTGACGCAACGTTGCGCTGATAAAGCGTGTGTAACAAAGCATGACCGGTACGGTCAGCAGCAGCACAGGCGCGCTGCACAGGCTTTTCGCCAAAGTTGGCAGTGTGACCACCGAACGGACGCTGATAAATCGTACCGTCTGGGTTACGGTCAAAAGGCATACCAAAGTGCTCAAGCTCATACACAGCATTGGGCGCTTCACGACACATGAATTCGATCGCGTCTTGGTCACCCAACCAATCCGATCCTTTCACTGTGTCATACATGTGCCAGTACCAGTTGTCCTCACTCATGTTACCAAGCGATGCACCGATACCGCCTTGAGCAGCAACCGTGTGCGAACGGGTTGGGAACACTTTGGACAAAACGGCAACGGACAGCCCAGCGTTTGCGAGCTGTAACGAACAACGCATACCGGCACCACCGGCACCCACGACCACCACATCAAACTGACGGCGCGGTAAAGAAGATTTGACAGCAGCCACGGCTTAATTTCTCCAGAGGATGTGTACGAAGTACACGACCGATCCGACTAACCACAAAACAGTCAGAACCAGTAAAAAGAGGCGAAGGCCTACGGGCTTAACGTAGTCCATCCAGATGTCACGCACACCGATCCAGGCATGCCAAGCGAGTGAGATCATCGCGAGCGTTGCCAAAATCTGTCCCATCGGAATGAAGAAACAGGTGAACGTAAACAGATTTTTCCAGCCAGCGTAGTTGAACCCAGACATCGTCAAGATGCCTACGAGCAACACAAGCGTGTAGACGGCCAAAATCATGGCGGTCACGCGCTGGATAATGAACTCGCTTGTTCCGTAGTGCGCGCCGACTACCAAGCGCTTTGGACCAATTTTTTCGACAGGAACCATTACCAGACTCCGAATAGTTTGAGTGCGAAGACAACCGTCAGAGCAAGACTGACGCCCAAAACGAGGCTGGCGCTTTTGGCAGCCGACTCTTTATCGACACCAATGTGCATGTCGAGCACGAGGTAGCGGATCCCTGCACAGAAGTGATGCAAGTAACCCCAGATCAAGACAAGCAAAATCAGCTTGACCAACGGGAAGCCGACAACTGTCGACATTGCATTGAACCCCGCTTCGGAAGAGAAGCTCATAGCAAACAAGGCAATCAAGCCCGGCAGGCAGAGGAACAGGAGCGCACCACTCACACGATGCAGAATTGACACTTTGCCGGCCATAGGCAAGCGATACGCCATCAAATCGGTGATTCCGATATTGCGGAACTGAGGACGCGGCTTGGAAGCTGAGTCAGACATAACGACCTCGACGAGAGAACAATTAACTAAGGATAAACACTATATTTTCGCTTAATGCGAGCCTTGCTTTCAAATCAACTACAAACTTCTTTTAATTCAAACTGTTACGGTAATAGTATTGACTTGTCACATAGTGACCAACGCGTAATTCTACTGGACGATTTGCGTACGTATAAGAAATCCGCTCCACGCAAAGTAGGGGCATTCCGGGCTCAAGGCCGAGGCACTTTGCGATTTCAGTTTCAGCGAGCTCGGCGCGCAGCTTTTCCTCTGCGCGCACCATGCTGATTCCGAACTCGGATTCGAACAATCCATAAAGGGGTCCTGAGTACCCATTCAGTAAATCTGCACTAAGGCCCTTAAATAAAGCACCAGGCAAATAGATGTCGTCTACCACGGTTGGCGTGCCTGCAAAAGACAACAAACGGCGAATCGCGACAACCGGATCGCCAGATTTGAGCTCTAGCGCACGCGCCATTTCTGCATTCGCTCTGATTCGCCTACAGTCCAGCACCTGGCTCTCTGCGGGTTGGGGCTCCCCTTCGTTGGGTGCAAGACGCAAAAAACGAAAACGCACGCGGGGCTCGTGGTGGGTCGATACAAACGTTCCCTTCCCCTGCCTGCGCGTCAACAGATGCTCGGCTGCAAGCTCGTCAACTGCCTTACGTACCGTTCCCTGGCTCACCTGAAAACGGGATGCCAGTTCGATTTCGCTAGGAATGGATTCGCCTGGTTTCCATTCACCAGCGTCAAGCGCTTGCACCAGCAGGGCTTTGATCTGCTGGTAGAGCGGGCTGAACGCAGCAGCGCTTGCGACCTGCCCCGAAGGAAGGCTTCGACTGCGTGCTGGATCAGACATGACAGGAAACATGGAAACTCATGCTGGCATTGTGGCATAGCTCGCCCCACAAGTCCACTACTCTTGTGTCTTATATAAGATATAAGATTATTGACGCTTTGCACAATTTGGACTAGCATTCCGCCCAGATTTCAGTTGTCGCGCCAGCTAGGTCGGCGGGGCAGCAAAAAAGCTAAACTCGCTGTTAACCCATTCCCACAATCCTCTCAGTTCTATCGGAGATAGTTATGTCTAAACCCGCCGTGCGTGTTGCGGTCACTGGTGCCGCAGGCCAGATCGGTTACGCCCTCTTGTTCCGTATCGCTTCGGGTGAAATGCTCGGTAAAGATCAGCCAGTGATTTTGCAGCTGCTCGAAATTCCCGACGAGAAAGCCCAGAAAGCGCTCAAAGGCGTGATGATGGAACTCGATGA
>JBEDEU010000246.1:0-3685 GCA_041175585.1 Pseudomonadota bacterium
AGCAATGTACCGACACAATATGGCGGTTAGATGACAGCACTGGATTTCTAGTGACATTAAAACTTAATGTTGCTGTCACAAAAGCTTCATCATTCCGTCGCGTTCATCTGAAATAATTCATCCATCAGATCAGGTCACATGTGCAGGCCATCTAAATTTGAACAAAGGACATCAGATGAAAGAATTGCTCAAAACTTTAAGTGTGCAGAGATGGGATGATCACCGCTACTATCATCACAGTCGCATCAATCAGAGTCTGCATCTAGTTAGTGCGATTTCATTTTTAGTTTCGTACATCTTGTTGTTCATCAACCCTGTTGCAGCGTCATTTGTTGCATGGTTAGTTGCAATGACGACACGACAGTCTGGCCACTTTTTTTTCGAGCCCAAGGGTTACGATCACGTGAACCAAGCAACGCATGAGCATAAAGAAGAGATTAAGGTCGGCTACAACTTGCATCGCAAGATTGTTTTGTTAGCGATCTGGGCGGTGATACCCGTTATTGCCTATTTTGCTCCTGAGTACTTAACCTGGATGGTTCCCGCAGCTTATGAAGATACGTTCTTGCGCTTGGTAGGAATGTCTTGGCTAATGCTTGGTGTCGCCGGGCTTCTATTTAGAGTTGGACAGCTTTGTGTAATCGATAGCGCTCAAGCCGCCTTTGCTTGGGCAATCAAGATCCTGACAGATCCTTTTCATGACATCAAACTGTATTACCGCTCGCCACTATATTTGGTGCGTGGCGAGCTCATCGATCCAATGCCGCATGTGCACCATTCTAAATAAGCTACTGCACCCGTAAGAATTTGTGCGCCATCAATTCCCTCAATAGTTGACGCTGAATGGTTTTGTTTGTTTGACCATTCGGTGTCCACCACCAAGCGTCTTCATGCATTTTCTGAGCGGCCTGCACAAAGCGCGTAACGAACGACTCGAAATCAGCGTCGGTAAAGTTCAGGCTAAAAATCAGTCTGCCGGTACCCACCCAACTCAACGCGATGCCCTCGCGTCTGAGGTAGAACTGAAGCATCCAGTTATAACGACTTGGGCAGGTGTACAGCACCGTCCAAACCGTCGACATGGCTTCGATACGCAGTGGCAACTTGGCCTGTGCCAGTCGATCATTCAAGAGTTTCGCTCGACGTATCCACGTTTCATCCAGCGTCTTGTACAAAGTCTTCGCAGGTTCGGATTCAATGCGGCGGAGAAACGCATTCATTGCACCCATGACATAAGGATGCGCATTGAATGTGCCGCGGGCAAAGCACAAATCAGCAGGATTGCTCTCCTTGTAGCGTTTCATCAGAGCGTGAGGGCCACACACCACGCCAATTGGGAGTCCACCACCAAGAGTTTTTCCGTAGGTGACGATATCGGCGTTAATGTCAAAGTACTCTTGTGCACCGCCACGGGCCAGTCGAAAGCCAAGGAATACCTCGTCCAGAATCAGCACGATCCCGCGGGCTGTACACACTTCACGCAACGCCTGAAGCCATTTTGTATAAGCGGCTCGATCAAAGTGTGCCCGTCGGCTTGCACTCAACAGGGTGGAGTCCGTGGGCGCACTTTGATTAGGATGCATCGCCTGAATCGGGTTCACCAGAACGCAGGCAATATCGTGTCGGTTGCGCAGCACACGCAGGGTATTTTTGTGCATTTCTCGAAGGGTCAATGTGTGCGGCGAAGGGGGCATGGGATTGCCTGGGCCGGGCTGAACATCGTCCCACCAGCCGTGATATGCCGCAGTAAAGCGAACAACTTTGCTTTTTCCGGTGCTATAGCGCGCGATTCGAACTGCTTGCATTACAGCCTCGGTCCCAGACATGTGAAACGAGACCTCGTCCTTGCCGGAAATTCGACGCAAGCGTTGAACGTTGTCGAGGACACAAGGGTGATAGGAGCCCAAAACGGGGCCGAGGCTCTTTACCAACGATACGCCTTCGTCGATGCAATCTTTGTAGAAGTCTTGGCCGAACAAGTTCACGCCATACGAACCAGTGACGTCGATAAAGGTATTGCCGTCCAAATCGGTGAGGTTTACCCCCTCACTTTCTTTCCAGAAGCTGCCGAGCGTGACGTGCTCCTGCAAATAGGATCGAAACTGGAAGGGGACACGATATTGGCTAATCAATTGCAAGTCAGAGATCATCGGCTTGGCTTGTGCTGTGTTGGCAAGCGTTTTGGGAGCGGTGCATTTGAGGTCGGCGCCCAACTTAAGCAAAGCAGTCTGTCTTCGCAGCGCGACTTCGCTCGGGGCGCCATCAGCGGCCAGCCATTGATCTTTTGCGTAGGAATAGCCTGGGATGCGGCTCGTGATGCGCTTAGCCCATCTAAGGTGCCCACCCAGAGAGGGGGACTTCGCAAGAGACAGTTGAAGGCGTTGCCAAGCTTTGCTGGCGACAACCCAAATTGCGATGAGTGCGATAACGATCTGTACCGTCTGCAATGTATCAAAGGGATATTCGTTCATGGAGCCTCGCATTGAAAGCTCCTTTTTATGAAAATTGGATGACTAAATGATGACTTTTAGTAAACAAATTAGAAACATTGTTCTAAATGAGGATATCAATTTTCTTCTCACGAACCGAATTCCGCGCAAGACCGTCACTCACTTTATGGGTTGGTTTAGCAAAGTTCGTATCCCCTTGGTCACCAAGCTGTCGATTGCAGTCTGGCGACTATTTACCGATCTCGATTTGTCTGACGCGAAAAAAACAAAGTTTGACAGCTTGCATGACTGTTTTACAAGAGAGCTTAAAGAAGGGGCTCGAGTTCTAGATTCAAACCCTAATGTGTTCGTGAGCCCCAGTGATGCGATTGTTGGTGCATGTGGTCAGGTGGTTGATGGTCAGCTGTTTCAGGCGAAGGGGTTCCCCTACACCTTACGTGATTTGCTGGGTCAATCGGAACATGTGAGCGCTTGGCAGGACGGGTGTTTTGTCACCCTGCGACTGACTTCTGCCATGTATCACCGCTTTCACGCACCATACGACGGGGTGATGCGTAAGGTCGTCTATATGTCCGGAGACACGTGGAACGTGAATCCGATTGCGCTCAAGCGTGTGGAGAAGCTATTTTGTAAGAATGAACGTGCGCTGATCGCAATGAACATTGGAGCGCAAGGTTATCCGGTCGCACTCGTACCTGTTGCGGCAATTCTCGTTGCGAGCATTCGCTTGCATGCAATAAATACCTTGTATTGCGCGAGCTATCAAGGCGAAACGACTATTCACTGTGAACACACGTTCGAGAAGGGGCAGGAGCTGGGTTGGTTTGAGCATGGATCAACAATCATCGTCTTTGCCCCCAAGGGGTTCTCGTTGAGTCCGGGAATCGAGAGTGGTACTGTGCTGAGAATGGGTCAACCCCTGATGCAGTTGCCGGTAAATCAGTCGATCTGCGGCGCCGGCATAGACCCTATTGCAGGGGAATCTCAATGACACGAGGCTTCTATTATGTGATTGGAGCGCAAACTTTTTCTGCACTTGCAGATAACGCCTTGTTTATTGCCGCCATCGCACTCATTCAGCAGTTGTCCGGTCCTGACTGGATGGCATCCATCATGAAGTGGTGGGTAGCAGTCGGGTACGTAGTGCTAGCAGCTTACGTCGGAGCGTTTGCAGATACACATCCCAAAGGCAGAGTGATGCTCTGGACTAATTCGCTGAAAGTTGTTGGGTGTGT
>JBEDEU010000247.1:0-3684 GCA_041175585.1 Pseudomonadota bacterium
TGCTTGTATTGTTTGGGAACCAACGACCAATCAAGCTTGCGGACGGGACCATACCCAATGCGCTAACACCAATACCACCCGCCAACCCGACACAAAGATGAAACTGCCAGAGTTCGGAGAGGTTCCCCGCGAGGAAATACCCAACCCCTAAGCTGAGCAATCCTAACAAATATACGAAGCGTGGCCCACGACGATCGAAGAGCATCCCGATAAAAGGTGCCGACAGTCCATTAGCAATGTTATAGATTGAATACACGCTCGTAAGCTCAGAGCGTGTCCAGCCAAATTCCTTCTCGAGTGGCAGAAGGAACGTTACGTACGCGTCACCCACTCCGCGACCGAGCATGTTGAACAAGAAACAAATCAACAGCACGATCACCGCCATCCTGGCATCGGATGGGCGTTTCTGGATCATGCGGGACGGCACTTCATGAAGCCGGAACGACGGCAGATACAGACAACTTCGTCACGCTGGTTGATACCACGATGTTCAAACTCAACGATGCCCGCATCACCACGCGACTTACTTAAACGCTTAGAAATGATTGTGGTCTCAACACGAATGGTGTCGCCATAAAACACAGGGTGCGGAAAGCGCGTGTCCGTCATGCCGAGGTTAGCAATGGTTGTACCCAGCGTGGTTTCCCCCACCGTGATGCCGATGACTAAACCCAACGTAAACAGGCTATTGACCAGAATCTGACCAAACTCGGTTTTAGAAGCAAACTCTTTATCCAGATGCAAAGGCTGAGGGTTCATCGTGAGCGTCGAAAACAGCACGTTATCCATCTCGGTGACGGTACGCGTCATGGAGTGCTTAAAAAGTTGACCCACTTCAAACTCTTCAAAATACAGACCGGCCATCAAATTTCTCCTAATAGGATTTAGGCAAGCCAAGCACACGCTCGGCGATAAAGCACAACACTAATTGGGGGCTCACAGGCGCAATACGTGTAATCAAGACTTCGCGCAGGTAACGTTCCACGTGATATTCCTTGGCATAGCCAAATCCACCGTGCGTCATCACAGCTGTCTGACAGGCATTAAACCCCGCCTCGCCGGCCAGATACTTCGCGGCGTTCGCCTGAGCACCGCAAGACTCGCCTTTGTCAAAGAGCGTTGCAGCCTGCATCACCATCAGATTCGCAGCTTCAAGCTCCATCCAGCATGCTGCCAGCGGATGTTGGATGCCTTGGTTTTGACCAATCGGTCGATCAAAGACCACGCGCTCACGGGCATAGTTCGTTGCGCGCTTAAGCGCAACCTTACCCAGTCCAACCCCTTCTGCGGCGATTAAGATTCGCTCAGCATTCATGCCATGCATGATGTATTGAAAGCCTTTGCCCTCTTCGCCGATACGATCTGCCACAGGCACCTTCAACCCGTCGATGAATAACTCATTTGAGTCAACGGCCTTCCGGCCCATTTTTTCAATTTCATGGACCTTGATGAAGTTGCGATCAAAGTCGGTATAAAACAGACTCAGGCCATCCGTGTGTTTCTTTACGTCCTCGAGCGGAGTCGTACGCGCTAGGATCAACATTTTCTCTGCAACTTGAGCAGTAGAAATCCAAACCTTGGTCCCGCTCAAGACATAGTGATCACCAGACCGCTCCGCCTTCACTTTAAGCTGCGTGGTGTTTAACCCCGTATTCGGCTCAGTCACTGCAAAACAAGCCCGCTCTGCACCCGAGATCAGTGGCGGCAGCATACGTTTCTTTTGCTCTTCTGTACCAAACTGCACAACAGGGTTCAAGCCAAAGATATTCATGTGCACAGCCGAAGCACCGCTCATTCCGGCGCCAGATTCGCTGATGGTTTGCATCATGATCGCGGCTTCAGTGATCCCAAGCCCTGAGCCACCATAGGCCTCTGGGATACAAATCCCTAGCCAGCCATCCTTAGCGAGCGCTTGATGAAAGTCAGCAGGAAAACCACCGTGCTTATCTTTTTCGAGCCAGTATTGGTCATCGAAACGTTCACAGATCTTAGCGATCGCTTCGCGAATCGTTTCTTGCTCTTGTGATAATGAAAAGTCCATCACGACACCTTAAATTCAAAATACTGTTCAACTATTGTTTTTCGCTGGGCACAAGCGTGACGCCCTGACTCAGCATATCGGCAATTTTTTGCTCTGAATAACCCAACTCGCGTAACACTTCCATGCTGTGTTCACCTAGGCGCGGCGCATGGCGACTTTGTTCAGGCTGACTCTCTGTCCACGTAGTCGGCACATCCACCACACGGATACGGCCTTCGGTCGGATGCTCTTTCCATTTAAAAAACTCGATTGCATTCAAATGGGGGTCGTCGAAGATCGTCTCGAGGGAATGCAATGGCATCGTTGGAATGTCTGCAAGCTCCAATAGTTTGAGCCACTCCTCTGTTGTGCGCTCGACAAAGATCTTAGCCACTAAGGCCTGCAAATCATTGATGTGCTGAGTACGAATGCTTAAATTCTTGAATCTTGGATCCGTTTCAAAAATCTCCGACTGCCCAATTGCTTTAAAAAATGAAGCCCACTGCTTATCGTTATAGATCACCGCACAGACATAGCCATCAGAAGTCTTGTAAGGACGGCGCTCAGACGCAAGTAAGCGCGGGTACCCGGGCGGTCCGTTAGGTGGGTCAAACGTCTGTCCACCGATGTGGTCACTTAAAAGATGACTGACCATGGTCTCGAACATCGGGATATCAATGCGTTGACCAACACCTGTTTTCTCACGGTGATACAGGGCTGCGCATAACGACGTTGCGGCATATAGACCAACGGTACGATCCACCAGATTCGATGGAACATACCGCGGCACATCCGAGCCCGCTTGCTTGATAAGCGATGGCAGACCAATCGCACCCTGAATCAAATCATCGAACGCTGGTTTGTGCCCATAAGGCCCATCCTGACCAAAGCCAAACGTGCCAGCGTACAGAATGCGCGGATTAATTTTCTTAACTTCGTCGTACCCGAGTCCGAGCCGCGCCATTGCTTGCGGCCGCACGTTATAGAGCAAAATATCAGCGGTTGCGATCAGCTTTTTGATCGCTTCAAGACCCTCTGGGTGTTTCACATCCAGAACCATCCCGCGCTTGCTGCGATTGACGTGCAGGTACAACGACCCCATCCGTGGATGCTGCATGGGCCCGACGTCGCGCACCATATCACCAGAAGGAGACTCGACCTTGATCACATCGGCGCCCATGTCGCCTAGTAACTGGGCTGCGTAAGGGCCCATCAATATCGCAGTCATATCGACTACGCGTATACCTTTTAATGGACCACTCATGATGTCACAACCTTTTGAACCGTCATCTAAAGGCTTACGCTAGTTGCGCAGCAGCGATAATTTTTTTAGCCAAGCGCAAATGCGGCATATCTAGCATTTTGCCGTCTAGCGTTGCGACACCCACCTTGCCACTACTTGCAAAGGCCGAGACGACCTTTTGCGCCCAATCTTGCGTTGCGGCGTCCGGGGTCATTGCCTGATTAATAACGGGCACTTGGCCTGGGTGAATCGCAGCCTTGGCCGAGAATCCATCGCGATATGCGCGACGGGTTTCGCGGGTCAATGCCTCAACATCGTTGATCACGGTCGGAACCGAATCAATTGCAGGCACGCCAGCCGCGGTTGCAGCAAACAAACAGAGCGAACGCACCAAGTTAAAAGGCGCTGTCCACTCCCCGGA
>JBEDEU010000248.1:0-3664 GCA_041175585.1 Pseudomonadota bacterium
GTCGCGGCGCTCTGGGCACAGCGGACAAAGGGGAAACAGGCTGATCGTTTGAGTTCATAGTGATCTAGTGTTTTGCGCGATGCACCGCCAAACTGGCACTAAAGATTGCGCCCACCATCATAACCGCTCCCACTAAGGTTCGCGCACTCGGAACCTCTGCAAACAAGACCCAGGCGAAGGCTATGGCATAAAGTGGCTCTGATGCGACAACCAGGCCTGCTGTACGCGCATGTAAGCAGCGCAAACTTGAGACGAACAACAAATGCGCGATCCCTGTACAAATCACGCCCAACGCAGCAATCAGGTACCAATCTCTGAGCGACACCTCTTGCAGTTCAAAAATGACCCAAGGTGTCAGCAATAAGCACACAACCGCATTTTGTAAGCCCGCAACATGAAAGGCATTGACACCGGATAGCGCACGGCGATTCATCACCGCGAGCACGCCGAACGAAGCGCCAGACAATAACCCCCAAAGCAAGCCCTCGGTGGCGATATTATCGAGATCAAAAGACGGCGTAATCAACAGCAACCCGAACGACACGACAAAAAGTCGATACCACTCAGCGCGCTGGATGCGCTCTCGCAGGATTGCCCATTCGATCAGAGTAATAAACGCCGGAAAGCTGGCAAAGGCCAACGTTGCAACCGCTATTCCACCAAACTTAACGGATACAAAGAAGCTCACCCAATGCAGCGCGAGCATCATTCCGGAGCCCAATACAGCCCAACCCCGCGCTTGCGTCAAAGCATGTTTAAAACCCCGCTCGCCTAATGCGCCACCTAATGCGGCTAACGTAAGCACGGCAAAGGCCGCACGGCCCCAGGTAATCACAGCTGCATTGGCCTCAATGACGGCACCAAAAATTCCCGTAGCGCCAAAAAGTATCGCAACAAGGTGGATTGCAAAAAGCGCCTGACGCCGAGTAAGCAAGAGGTGGGCTCGTGTCTTAGCGCTTCGGCCAACCGAAGGGCTTGGCCCATCCGGTATAAACCTTTGGCAGTGGCGTTGCATAGTCTCCGTGCTTACTGGTGCCAAGACCCAATGCAGCTAAAGCCTCGGCAAACTTGACGGCGACGGCCACGCCGTCAATAACGGGAACCCCTAAGCGCGCTGTCAAGGTTTGGCACAAGGTCGTCATCCCTGCACAACCAAGAACAATCGCGCCGCTGCGATCACGGCTGAGCGCTTCACGGGCTGTTTGCTCGATCTGGTCGATGACACTGCTGCCAGCGTCCTCAAGGTCTAACACTGCGATATCCGTGCCGTGCACGCCTCGGCACTGGTGTTCAAAGCCATACCGCTGAACCAATCGTTCTGCGATGATGCAGGTGCGGGTCATGGTAGTGACAACCGAAAACCCAGTGGCGAGCATGCTGGCCGCATGAAAACCGGCCTCGGCAATACCCAGTACAGGCGCACGGGTGATTTCACGCGCTGCTTCAAGCCCTGGATCGCCAAAACACGCAATCACCACGGCATCCGGTGGCGTGCCGGTGCTCGAATCTTGAGCGAGTCGAAGCTGCTCGGCTACGCCTGCTGCTGCAAACGCTTCATCGTAGTGCCCTTCAATCGAAAGCGGCCCAAAACTTGGTTGCACTGCAACAATTTCTGTTCCTGACGCAGCAACAGCTTGTGCACCCTGCGCAATGGCATGGGTCATCGGTGAAGAGGTATTAGGGTTTATGAGAAGTAGTTTCATAGTGATGGAATGGTTTAACTTACTGCAATTAATTGTGTGCACTAGTATGGATATAAATGCATCAAAATGGACCGCTTGCACCAAAATAGTTCAAGCGTATCCGCTCAGAAGCATGACAGCACGCGATTCGCACGACCTGATTATCGGGACATGCTGACATTGGGCCCAACTAAGCACGGTTTGGCACGATTTTTGCTTGTTTCCAAGTGCGTGACAGCCCAGACTGATCTTGCTTGGGCTAACCAAGGCATCGGACTCTGTTAGCGTAAAAGTATCAGATTTGGCTTTTGTTAGGTTTATTTTTTTGTTGCATAACGTATTTACTTTTAACCGCGTCAACCGTACTTCTGGAGAATTCATGAAACAACAGGCGTTGATATCCCGTTTAGTGGGCAAGCCTTTGGGCCTCACCGTGCTGACCGCCGCAATTGCGATGGCTTCGGCAATGCCCGCGTCAGCCCAAGAGAAAGTCTTGCGTATTGGCATGACAGCCGCCGATATTCCTCGCACGCTTGGTCAGCCTGACCAAGGCTTTGAAGGAAACCGGTTCACCGGCATTCCAATGTACGACTCCCTGACACAATGGGACCTGTCCAAATCCGACGTACCGAGCGTTGTCATCCCCGGCTTGGCCACATCGTGGGCGGTTGATGCGAACGACAAAACAAAGTGGGTATTCAAGTTGCGTCCAGGCGTCAAGTTTCATGACGGCTCGCCAGTGAACGCCGATGCCATCGTCTGGAACGTACAGAAAGTGCTGGACAAAGACGCGCCTCATTTTGACGCTTCACAGGTCGGTGTCACTGCCTCGCGTATGCCAACATTGCGCAGCGCCAAAAAAATTGATGACATGACGGTTGAGCTCACCACGAGCGAGCCTGACGCTTTCTTGCCAATTAACCTGACCAACCTGTTCATTGCTTCGCCAGCTCACTGGAACGCCAAGCTCAAGGCAGTCCCCGCTTCGGTGACAGCACCGGCTGAGCGCGCCAAACAAGCTTGGGCGGCCTTCGCTGCCGATGCGTCGGGTAGCGGTCCTTTCAAGATGGCTCGCTTTGTTCCACGCGAGCGTCTGGAAATGGTTGCCAACAAAGACTACTGGGATGAGAAGCGCAAGACACAGATTGATCGCGTCGTATTGCTGCCAATCCCTGAGGCGAACGCACGTACAGCAGCATTGCTGTCTGGCCAGGTTGACTGGATTGAAGCACCCGCACCGGATGCCCTGCCCCAAATCAAACAGCGTGGCTTCAACATTTACAGCAACCCACAGCCACACGTCTGGCCCTGGCAGTTGTCGTTCGCTGAAGGCTCACCTTGGCTCGACAAGCGCGTGCGTCACGCAGCGAACCTCTGTGTGGACCGCGAAGGCTTGAAGACTCTGCTCGGCGGCCTGATGGGCATTCCGAAGGGCACGATGGCTCCGGGACATCCTTGGTTCGGTACACCATCATTTGACATCAAGTACGACGTTGCAGGCTCACAAAAGCTGATGACAGAAGCTGGTTTCTCGGCAGCTAAACCATTGAAAGTCAAGATCCAGATCTCGGCCTCCGGTTCAGGTCAGATGCAGCCTCTGCCAATGAACGAGTTCGTTCAACAGTCGCTCAAGAAGTGCTTCTTTGATGTCGAGTTTGACGTGATCGAGTGGAACACGCTCTTCACCAACTGGCGCAAGGGTGCAAAAGATCCTTCGGCCAACGGCGCAAGCGCAACAAACGTGAGCTTCTCGTCGATGGATCCATTCTTCGGCATGGTGCGTTTCAGCAGCAAGGGTACCTTCCCACCTGTGTCGAACAACTGGGGCTACTACGCCAGCCCAGAAGTTGAGGCTTTAGTGACGACAGCACGTACGACGTTTGACGACAAAGCACGTGACGCAGCACTCGCTAAGCTGCATACGCGTATTGTTGAAGACGCACCGTTCGTCTGGATTGCACATGACGTAGGTCCACGCGCGA
>JBEDEU010000249.1:0-3621 GCA_041175585.1 Pseudomonadota bacterium
ATTTTTGGCGCGGTAAGCAACCTGTGCCTGGACAAACAACAAGTCAAAATCTTCTGGCGATCGCTTGGCCATGGATTGCAGTTCATTCATCGCGGCGTCGTACTGCCGCAAATCTGTCATGTGGCTCACCATCATCAGGCGCAACCGACGCGCCTGAGGGTGTGCGGCCGCAAAACCAGCCGCATCACGTAACGCTGCCGCTGGGTCTACACCCAGGCCATATTCAAAAACACGCATCGCCGCTTCTTCTGAACGTGGCGCTAAAGCAAGAGCTTTACGGGCTTCTTCCAGAGCTCGTTCACGATCTGCAGCGGCCGTTGCCATATCAGCTAGAGCCAAGTGCGCGGCAAAAGTATTGTGCGCTGTGCTTTCACCAATCGCAGTCGATAGAATGCTTAGCGCACTGCGCTTGTCCGGCATCCGACTTAAAACATGGGCAGCCTGAGCAATGGCCGCGTTCTTGTCTGTCGCTGCATCAATTTGCTTTCGCAACGCCGTTGCAAGGCCACTAGTTTGTCCGGACGCGGCCGCAAGCGCCATTTCAGTCGAAGCTGCTTCAGCATCATCCGGAGTAATCCGCAACCAGGTGCGCGCCGACTCTAGCGCGCCGGGCAAGTTACCGCCCCCGAGATAAAACTCAAGCGCTCTGCGCGCTAACCGGTAATCGCCGACCTCGCGAGCCAACTCGAGCATCGTTTTACCTGCGGACAAGAACGATCCGCGCTGCGCCGCGATTTCGGCAGCAAGTATTCGAAAAAGTAGCGAAGACGTCAGCGTGACCTCAGGCAGCTGCCCAGAGCGCAAATGAATCTCTTCGGACTCTGGCATACGGGGCTGAACTTGCAGCGGCGTATTTTGAGAGGTTCCCTTACTCTGCCCTACCTGCGCCCATCCCTCAGACGCAAACAGTGACATCGAGACCGCCACGGGGAATGTGGCGAGCCAATGGGCAAAACGAAATTTAAACGACGACTTCACGCGAACCGCCTAGTTGGTGGCACAATCAACTGACTCAGTGACAAGATGTTAGCACTCACCCATGCCAGAACTGCCAGAAGTTGAAACAACTCGTAAAGGAATTGACGCCGTTGCAACAGGACGGACGCTTGAGCGCATGGTTATCCATGAATCTCGCATGCGCTGGCCGATTCCAGCCGGGCTCCCTGACTGGGTACGGGGGCAACCGGTACTTTCCTGCCGCCGCCGAGGGAAATACCTGCTGTTAGAGTTCGGTCGGGGCACCCAATTGATCCACTTGGGGATGTCTGGCTCGTTGCGCAGCGTCCCAACCGGCGAAATATTGCGCAAACACGACCACGTCGAATGGCATTTTGAGCATCTCACGCTCCGACTACACGACCCTAGGCGCTTTGGTGCCGTACTTTGGCACCCCGTCCAAGACGGCCCCGTCGAGAACCACCCTTTGTTGCAAAAACTCGGCATCGAGCCCTTTGATCCCAACTTCGACGCAGCGCACTTGCGCAAAGGGTTTAAAGGCCGCCAGATGGCGATCAAACAAGCGTTGTTGGCCGGCGACGTTGTCGTAGGTGCCGGGAATATTTATGCCTCAGAGTGCCTATTCCGCGCCAAAATCCACCCCGCCACACCTGCGGCGCGCCTGTCCCATGAACGCTGCGAACGCTTGGTCGTATCCCTGCGCAGCACGCTGAGGGATGCCCTCGAATCCGGTGGCAGCACTTTGCGAGACTACGTCAATGCTACTGGAGAGGCGGGCGCCTATTTCACGATGCATGCAGCCGTCTATGAACAGGATGGCAAACCATGCAAAACGTGCTCACGGCTCATCAAACGCATCGTGCAAGGACAACGGGCCACCTATTACTGCCCGAGCTGCCAAAAACGCTGATTACGCCTGTAACACCTTGCCTGGATTCATCAAGCCGTGCGGGTCCAGTGCTGTTTTGATCTGTTTCATCAGCTTGAGCTCTAGAGCGCTTTTGTAACGGGTGAGCTCATCACGTTTGAGCTGTCCGACCCCGTGTTCGGCGCTGATCGAACCGGCGTGCGCATGCACGCTGTCATGCACCAGTTGATAGACATCGTATTGCGATGCCAAGAGTTCTTGTTCTGTTTGGTTAGGAGCCCGCGCTACGTTGTAGTGCAAGTTGCCGTCGCCGAGGTGGCCGAACACAATGTGCTGAATCCCTGGAAAGCGTTGTTGCAGCGCTGCGTTGGTCACCTGCACAAACTTCCCGATCGAGGAGATAGGGATCGACACATCGTGCTTGATACTTTTACCCAACTCAGCTTCAGCTAGGGGAATGCTCTCGCGTAAATGCCACATCGCCTTGCTCTGCGCGATGTTCTCGGCAATCGCCGCGTCGGTCACAAGCCCGTCTTCAATCGCAGCGCCCAACACGGCCTCAAACCGGCCTTGGGCGTGCTCAGCGCTTTCGCTATCCGACAGTTCAAGCAATGCGAACCACGGCGACTGGGCAGACTCCCCCTCAAATGGCAGTCGTTGCTGCGGAAACAACCGAACAACTGCTTGCAAGACAGGCCCCATCATGACTTCAAAGCCTGTGAGCGAAGCACCAAAGCCCGCGCGCGCGCGCGACAACACGGTGATCGCGTCTTCCATTGTGTTTAAAGCCAGCATCGCAGTGCGCTGGGCAACTGGCAATGGATACAGCTTGAGCGTCGCAGCCGTAATAATGCCAAGCGTACCTTCACTTCCAATGAACAAGTCTCTTAGGTCATAGCCCGTGTTGTCTTTGCGCAATCCTCGCAAACCATCCCAGATCTCCCCCTCAGCCGTCACGACTTCCAGGCCGAGCGCCAGATCACGCGTATTACCGTAGCGCAGCACCTGAGTGCCTCCGGCATTCGTCGCTAGGTTCCCACCGATAGTGCAACTGCCCTCAGCTGCCAAGCTCAGCGGGAACAATCGATCCGCTGCACGTGCGGCTTCTTGTACCGATTGCAAGATGCAACCTGCTTCGACCGTCATGGTGTCGTTATCGGTATCAATCGATCGCACTTTGTTCAAGCGCGCCAAGCAAATGACGACCGCACGCCCCGTCTCGTCGGGGGTGGCACCGCCACACATACTGGTATTGCCACCTGAGGGGACGATTGGAGTCTTAGTCGCAACACAGACCTTGACCACAGCTGCGACCTCCTCGGTCGAAGCGGGACGCAGGACGGCGAGCGCCTGCCCACGATACCGCCCACGCCAGTCCACCAGATACGGGGTCATCGCCTCGCCGGTCAAGACCTGATCAACGCCAACGATATCTTGCAACTGTTTCAATACGCTCATTGAATTCTCATTTTAGGATTGCACGCGCTAGGCAGGTTCCCAGCAATTATTCAGTAAATTGTAGGGTAGTTCACATTCGCCCGTCACCAATTTAGAGGCTCTCAGACCGCCCTTCGCTATTCAAATGGGCGATAATACGGGATTCATTTTCCGTCTTGGGCTCGCCCTCACTTTGGCGCACCCACCAAACCCGGAGCAGCACTCGTGTCCGCATCACATCCGTTCCCTCATTCCAGTTTCAAAGCCTACGACATCCGAGGCGTTGTTCCAACCGCACTCAATCCGGCCTTTGCACGCGAGCTCGGACGTGGCCTCGCCGCACGCGCGCACGCTGCGGG
>JBEDEU010000250.1:0-3591 GCA_041175585.1 Pseudomonadota bacterium
ACCACCTTATTTGCACCCATTGCGGCAAAGTGACCGAGTTTGCCGACGAAGAAATTGAAAAGCGTCAGCACAACATTGCACGCGCAAACGGCTTTCGTCTAGAAAGCCACGATATGGTGTTGTACGGGGTCTGTAAGGACTGCGGCTAAAGGGCCTAAGGATTTGGCCGACTAAGGGCCTGCGTTCAGCATTTCTGATGCATGCTTCCGCGTCGTATCGGTGATTTTGATGCCACCAAGCATGCGGGCGATTTCCTCAATGCGTGCTTTGTCATCCAGCGCACTAATGCTTGAGGTGGTGACGCCTTTGGTCTGTTGTTTACTGACTTGGAAGTGATGTTGTCCACGGGCAGCGACTTGGGGCAGGTGGGTGACGCAAAGGACTTGGTGCCGCTGACCGAGTTCACGTAACAGGTTACCAACGACCTCGGCTACCGCGCCACCAATGCCGCTATCGACCTCATCAAAAATGAGTGTGGGTACACGGGCCGCACGGCTAGCGATGACTGAAAGGGCGAGCGAGATACGTGCGAGCTCGCCGCCCGACGCGACCTTCGCGAGTGGTTTTGGCGTTGTGCCCGCGTGGCCTGCGACTAGAAAATCAACCTGATCCTGACCCTGGGCTGAAGCCGGGGCCTCAGCCAGCGAGATTGTGAACTGCCCGCCCTCCATGGCCAGAGTTTGCATGGCGCGACCCACAAGCTTACCTAAGTCCTTTGCGGCCTTTTGTCTGGCAGCAGAGAGCGCTTGCGCGTGTAGGTCGTACTCTTTTTTGAGGGCAGCCGCGCTGGCGCGCAGCGCCTCAATGTCGGCAGACGCCTGTAAAGACTTGAGCTCGCCGTGAAGCGTTTGATGTAAAGCGTAGAGTTGTTCGGGTTCGGTTTTGAACTTGCGTGCAAGATCAAAAATCGTTCGCATCCGTTCTTCGACTGTCGCAAGTCGAGCTGGATCCAGCTCGACACGCGATACGGCCTCGCTGACGCCAATGCGCGCCGACTCTAGCGCTTCGTAGACCGATTGCAAGCCTGGGTCGTGGCGCAAGAGTTGGTTGACGCGTTGCACCGCTGTTGCGATTTGATGATGCGCTGAAGCCTCGCTGTCGTCGAGTGACGCAAGCGCCTGGGCTGCCCCATCGATGAGCGCCTGCCCGTTCGCGAGACGTGTGTGTTCCGAGGAAACGTCTTGCCATTCAGTGGGTCCGAGACTTAGGCGATCGAGCTCTGCTATTTGCCATTCGAGCTTCTCGCGGGCAGCTGCGATCACGCTTGCGTCTTGTTCGCTCAGCGAGAGCTGTCGCTCGACTTTGCGCCATGCCTTCCAGGCGCTCGACACCTGTTGTCGCAGCGTCTGATGACCGCCATGCGCATCCAGCATGTCGCGTTGGTTATCTGAGCGCAACAGACTTTGGTGAGCATGTTGTCCGTGAATGTCGACGAGGTGTTCGCCTACTTCGCGCAGCTGCGTAACGGTTGCTGTCGTTCCATTGATGTAGGCCCGACTGCGTCCTTGCGCGTCAATGACACGACGCAAAACGAGTTCGTCGCCGGCTTGCAGATCATGCTCGGTGAGCCATTGCTTCAGCTCGGGCGGTGTATCAAAAATTGCACTGACCTCTGCCCGTTCCGCGCCTTGACGCAAAATCGAGACGTCCGTACGCTCGCCGAGCGTGAGCGCTAGTGCATCAATCAGAATCGATTTGCCTGCGCCAGTTTCACCAGAAAAGACCGTGAATCCAGACGAAAAATCAATCTCAGCCTGGGTGACAATGACAAAGTCACGAATTTGCAGGGCGCGCAGCATGGGCGCTAGTCCCCGTCGTTGCCGGAACGCGGCATACGGTTCCAATCGAGTTTGCGACGCAGTGTAGAAAAGAAGTTGTAACCGGCTGGATGTAAGAAGCGAATCGTATGTTCGGCGCGTTGCACAACGATACGATCGCCTGGCACTAAATCAGACCATGTCTGCATATCGAAATGCACGCTTGCGCCCGCCTCGACACGGCCCATCGCTGTGAGTGTCATATTCAGAACGCCATCCGCTGGGATCACAATTGGACGATTCGAGAGCGTCTGCGGCGCAACGGGAACGAGCACCATGGCGCTAATCTCTGGGTGCAAAATCGGACCAGCAGATGATAGAGCGTAGGCAGTGGAGCCAGTCGGAGTCGCCACAATTAGCCCGTCCGCGCGCTGGGTGTACATGTAGGTGCCGTCGATCTCGACCCGGACTTCAATCATTCCCCCACGGCCAGCACGGTTAAGTACGACGTCGTTCAGTGCGGTCGCGGTGTACATCTGCTGCTCGCCGCGCCAAACCGTGGCGCTCAAGAGCATGCGTTTTTCAGTTTCGTAGCGGCCTTGTAAAAGATCCGTGAGTGCAACCTGAGCCGCTTCGACTGGAATGTCGGTGATGAATCCGAGTCGGCCGTGGTTGATTCCGACGACCGGTACATCAAACGGTGCAAGGTGGCGCGCTGCGCCGAGCATCGTGCCGTCGCCACCCATCACAATGGCCAGACTAGCCTGCTGCCCAATCTGCGCGAAGGTGGCGGTAGGGTACTCGCTAACCCCTGTGTGCCTGGACGTGTCTGCCTCGATCAGTACTTTGCGGCCGTCTTGCCCAAGCAAGGTAGCGAGCGCGCGCAGCGGAGCGTGTAGGCCCGAGTCCTGATATCTGCCAATAAGCGCGATGGTGGGAAAGTGCATGCGACCCCTGATCGTCGAAAAACTAACCGATTATAGGGTCGGGGAAGGTAAAATAGGGCAATCATGGATGATCGTGCACGCGCGCTTCTTAAAGCATTAATCGAACGGTATATCGACGACGGCCAACCCGTCGGCTCACGCACGCTCTCTAAACTCTTTGACCTGTCGCCCGCCACGATCCGCAATGTCATGGCTGATCTCGAAGAGCTGGGTCTGATCCACAGCCCTCATACCTCGGCTGGTCGAATCCCCACCCCCCGCGGTTACCGCTTGTTTGTCGATACGATGCTGACAGCGCAACCCTTTGAGCTCGCCTCGACAGCGAATGTGCGTGACTTGCAGTCGGCTTCAGACCCCTCGCGAGCCGTCAACGCTGCTGCGTCCATGCTGTCGAGTCTGACACAGTTCGCGGGCGTGGTGTTGTCGCCGCGGCGCGCCCAAGTGTTCAGACAAATTGAATTTATTCGTCTGTCCGAGAAGCGGATTCTGCTGATTATTGTGACCCCTGATGGTGACGTGCAGAACCGTATTCTGTTGACACCGCGTGATTACACCAACACCGCCCTCATTGAGGCAGCCAATTTCTTTAACCATAATTTTGCAGGGAAGTCGTTTGCGGAAGTGCGTCAAACGCTCTCGCATGATCTGGCGCGCCTTCAAGAGGATATGTCCCGTTTGATGCAAGCCGCCGTTGAGGCGGGTGCTCAGGCTGCCGATGAAAGCGAAACCGTCGTCATTTCAGGCGAGCGCAAATTGTTGGACGTCAATGAATTGGCGAGCGACATGGACCGCCT
This sequence comes from Pseudomonadota bacterium, assembly GCA_041175585.1. GTDB lineage: Bacteria > Pseudomonadota > Gammaproteobacteria > Burkholderiales > Burkholderiaceae_B > Zwartia. The sequence goes on from JBEDEU010000250.1 coordinate 3,499, forward strand.
GCGCAAAACGTTTTCTCTGTTTGAAAAGAAAACAGATCTTATGCAGTTGCTTGAGGTCTCAAGCCGTGCACAAGGCGTACAAATCTACATCGG
>JBEDEU010000251.1:0-3534 GCA_041175585.1 Pseudomonadota bacterium
GACACCCGCGCTCAAAATTAAAACCATCGTATTGATACGCGTGAGCATGATCAGGGTCAAAGTGGTTAGTGCTAGCGCTGCAGACAACAATCCGTTAATTGCACCCTGTGCTACCGCATAAACACCAGAGCACATTAAGCCAATCGCAATCGGCTCCATCGCATTTTGTACCGCCCTTCGCCACGGACGCTCACCAATTCGGTGCCATAACCGACCAACGGATAAACACAAGACGCTTGAGGGTAATAAGAAAGATAACAACACCACTGCCGCACCTAGGAACCCCTCAATCTTGTAGCCAAAAATCACGACCATCAACATATTTGGGCCGGGCGATAACTGACCCATACTGTAGATATGCACAAATTCGAGACGGTCGAGCCCAAACCGTAAGGCCAAAACGTTTTGCATCTCAGGCAGCACGGCTGTTCCGCCACCTACAGCAAGGACCGACAGCATACTGAAGGTCAAGGCGAGCTGAAGCAAGACACTCATTGTTTTTTCTCTGCGTCGATTTTTATCAAGCCAGAGGCAGGACGGTGCAACCACAAACCGATCGGCACCATGATGAGCAACACCGTCACAAGCGAGAGCTTAAAGAAACTCATACACACAAAGGTCGCAAGAATGACAGGGACGGATTTCATGCGCTTGAAGTGTGGCCTACCAATACGTAATGTGACTGACGCGATCAGGCCAGTCGCTCCTGCGGACACTCCCGCTAGGAGTACATTCGCCAAAGGGTAATCAGCTCCTTGACTGTAGGCCACCGCGGCCGCCAACACAAAGCAAACACCTGGTGAAATCAAGCCGATGACAGCAGCGAATGCACCTGCCAATCCCCGTATCCGGTCACCAGACAGCATCGCCAAATTAACGGAGTTCAATCCAGGCATCGTCTGGCCCATCGCAAGAATTGCCATGAACTCATCATTTGTGAGCCACTTACGCTTCTCAAGCAACAAGCGGCGCTCGTACGCCATGATGCCACCACCAAAGCTAACTAGACCAATCAACAAAAATTCAAAAAAAATACTGCGAATCTTTGGCGTAAGCTTTTCGGGCACTGCTGGTGAGTGATCTGACGGCTGGGAAGGCAGCTTAGGTCGAGATTGGGTCATGAGAATAAAATTGTAAGGACGACGCAGACAGCGCCACAACGCGATCCTCAGACTATACTCAAAGCGCCCCGACCACTAGTGATTTTTTCTTAACCGACCATGAATCTACCAGAACTCTCAGCCCTTGAACTGCGCCGCCTGATTGGCACAAAGACGATCTCGCCCGTCGAGTTAATGGACGCCTGCATCGCGCGCATTGAGCAATACAATCCAGCAATCAATGCAATTACCGCGACCGACTTCGAGCGCGCACGCGCGACTGCCAAACAGGCTGAGGCCGCCGTCATGCGCGGAGATAAGCTTGGGTTGCTGCATGGTTTGCCGCTAGGCGTAAAAGATCTGCAAGATACGAAAGACCTGCTCACGACCTACGGCAATATTGGGCTGCGCGGGAACATCCCCTCGCAAGATAACAGCCTGGTCGCAAGATTGCGTGCGGCCGGTGCAATCGTCACTGCCAAGACTAACGTTCCAGACATGGGGGCTGGGGCTAACTCACGCAACCAAGTATGGGGCGCGACAGGCAATCCCTTTAACCCAACCCTGAATGCTGGCGGATCGTCTGGCGGTTCGGCTGCCGCGCTCGCCACCGATCTCTTACCGATTTGTACAGGCTCTGACACCGGTGGATCGCTGCGTATCCCAGCTGCGATGTGTGGCGTGATTGGAATGCGCCCCTCGCCAGGTACAGTTCCTAATGATGGTCGTGCTCTAGGCTGGTCTGTCATTTCTGTGTTGGGACCGATGGGACGCACAGTTGCCGACACCGCATTTTTAATGGGCGCAAGCATCGGCAGAGACCCAATGGATCCTCTTGCTTACCCAGTAGATGGCTCAACGATCTGGCCGATGCGTCATGTTGATTTATCTAATTTACGTATTGGGTACACGGAAGACTTTGGTGTTTGTATCGTCAGTGAAGAATACCGTCGCGTGTTCCGCAAGCGCATGCAGGCCATCGCACCGATGGTTGGTTGTTGCGAAGCTGTCGACTTGAACTTTGCAGAAGCCGACCGTGCCTTCGATATTTTGCGTGCCGAAAACTTTGTGGCGGCCTTTGCGGATACGTGGCGCACAAATCCTGAAAGCCTGGGGCCGAATATACGGGCCAACATGGATATTGCCTCAGCGATTACGCTTGCCGATCGCGCATGGGCACATCTTGAACAATCACGCATCATGCGCGCCTTTGCGGCAGCCACTGAAAAGTATGACTTGATCTTATCGCCGGTTGTACCAATTACTCCCTTCCCGTGGACCGAGCTCTATGCGGCAAAGGTCGACAACCACGAGATGAAGAACTACTACCACTGGTTGGGCTTGACCTACGTCGTAACACTTGCAACGAATCCAACCATTGCGCTTCCGTGTGGCATGGATGAACACAACATGCCATTTGGGCTGCAGGTTTCAGGTCGACTTTATGAAGACGGTAAGCTGATGGCAGCAGCGCATGCGCTTGAGCAAGCCTTTGAGATGGACCCAGAACTACGTCGCCCGAAACCAGATATGGCGGCACTAAACGTGGCGCATCCCGAATTGCAGTCGATCGTGACGCACCCGCCCATCTATAACGGAGCACCCGCAAAAGCAGGCGCGCCTGGCGTAGTTTAGTTAACGGCGGCCCATGACCTCGGGGTTACGTTCGGGGTCTGGCAACGACTCAAAGCGCGTCACACTCGCGCCGTTTGCTCCAAGGTAGACGTACATCATCTGTGCGTCGTCACCTACCGCCATGTAGCGGTAGCCCCAAATCCATTCCTCATTGCCAAAACCATCGCGAGAAATGTTAGCGGGCGGCCCGAATTGGCAATGCACCATCTCTCGGGTCCAGACCTCACCGTTGCCCATCACATTAAAACTGCGCATGCTCAACACTTGCTGAGGTGCTTCAATTAAGCCGCTCTTGGGCACTTGCACAGCGTATGCTGTCTCGCCCTCGGGCTGCTGTGTCCAAATCATCCGCCGGCCACCGTCTTTAGTTGGACAAGTCACAACCGGCTTACCGTACTGCTTCAGTACTTCTGTAATCGGAGTGCCTGGCTTAGCACTAGAAACTTGCGCACAACCACTGAGCGTTGCGATAAAAACTGCCAAGCCAGCCATTAACCAGACGGGTTTGTAAGGAAGAGATTTCATCATGTTTTTGGTTCAAAGTTAAACATATGGCCACTCTTCGCAGCTTTAGTGCGCAGATAGCCATCATTGTGTTCGTTAGAGGGGAAGATATGCGCAACGCGCTCGACAACATCAATACCTTGCTTTGCAAGTGCAGCGACTTTTAGCGGATTGTTCGTTAATAGCTTTACTTGGCTCACGCCAAGCAAGCTCAACATCTGCGCCGCTGGCAAATAGTCACGCTCATCCGAATCAAAACCTAACTGAAGATTCGCGTCGACAGTATCAAAACCGG
>JBEDEU010000252.1:0-3511 GCA_041175585.1 Pseudomonadota bacterium
TTCACTACATCAATGTCTCATGCTAATGCAGTTTTTTCATCCTTGCAACAGTTTTTTGGATACGGGAATCGCTGATGGAATCGGCTAACTGGTGTAACTTCACGTTCAAAGCTTATTAGACCCACTAAATTTGAGATCGCTGTTATGAAAATCGTAGAAATTCGCGAGTCCACACGTCCAATTAAATCTGATATTCGTAATGCGTATATCGATTTTTCTAAGATGACGCTCAGCCTGGTGGCTGTCGTGACGGACGTGATCCGTGATGGCAAACCGGTGGTTGGTTATGGTTTTAATTCCAATGGCCGTTACGGTCAGGGTGCCTTGATGCGCGAGCGCTTTATTCCGCGCGCGTTGGAGGCGAAGCCAGATGCGCTACTCGATGATCGTGGTGTGTTGTGCCCACATAAAGTGTGGGAGACCATGATGCGCAATGAGAAGCCCGGTGGCCACGGCGAGCGTTCGGTCGCGATCGGAACCATTGATATGGCTGTGTGGGATGCGGTGGCCAAGATTGAAGAGAAGCCTTTGCATCAGATGCTTGCCGAACGCTACGGGAACGGCAAGGCTGACCCTAAGGTGTTTGTTTACGCAGCCGGCGGTTACTACTACCCAGGTAAAGATTTAGATGGCCTGAAGTCTGAAATGCTCAGCTACCTCGATCGTGGCTATTCCGTGGTCAAGATGAAAATCGGTGGCGCTTCCTTAGCTGAAGACTGCACGCGGATTGAGTCTGTTCTGAAGTTGCTCGGCCCAGGTCAACGCCTGGCAGTTGATGCGAATGGTCGTTTTGATTTAAAGACAGCCATTGCCTATGCAAAGGCTTTGCAACCGTACAACTTGTTTTGGTATGAAGAGGCGGGCGATCCGCTCGATTACACCTTACAGGCTGAACTCGCAAACCACTATCAGAATCCGATGGCGACAGGCGAGAATTTATTTTCAATGCAAGACGCGCGCAATTTGATTCGTCATGGTGGCATGCGTAAAGACAGAGACTGGCTACAGTTTGATTGTGCGCTGAGTTATGGCTTGGTTGAGTATTTGCGCACACTTGAGATGCTGAAAGAGTACGGTTGGTCTGCGACACGCTGTATTCCGCACGGCGGCCATCAAATGTCCTTGGCAATTGCAGCTGGCTTAGGCCTGGGGGGTAACGAGTCGTATCCTGATTTGTTCCAACCCTATGGCGGCTTTCCTGATGGCGTGAAGGTACAGAACGGTTACGTGACCCTGCCGTCTTTAGTTGGTATTGGCTTTGAAGGTAAGGCTGATTTGTATGCGGAGATGAGCGCTTTATCGCGTTAGTATTCTCTCAACAAACTGGAGACAACATGGTTAGACTTGCTGATTTGCCTGAAATCGAACGCGCTCATCATTTAGAGCGTTTACATGTCATGCCAGAAATGAGCGTGCCGACGCTTGTAGGTGGTGTAAGCCTATCTAAAAGGCGCGTTGCGATTGTGACGACAGCCGGTATGCATTTGCGCAGCGACGTGCCTTTCGACACAACGGGGTCTGGCACAGACTATCGCGTCATTCCGGAGGATGTGAACCCTGCGGATCTGGTGATGAGTCACCTATCCGTCAATTTTGATCGCTCTGGGTTTCAATCCGATGCAAATATTGTGTTTCCGCTCGAGCGTTTAAAAGAGTTGGCAGCACAAAAATATATTGGATCCGTCGCGCGCTTCCATTACTCCTTTATGGGGGCGATCTGGCCGATTACCAAGTACGAAGCCAAAGCGCGTGAGCTCGCTGCTCTGCTGAAAGCCGATGGCGTGGATGCGGTCGTGCTCTCTCCGGTTTGACCGCTATGTACGTGCGCCGTGAGCGCCGTCGGCCGTTATCTCGAAGAGCAGGGCATACCCACCGTTCAAATCAGTCTTATTAGAGAGCACACTAATGCCCTGAAGGCACCCCGTGCGCTATGGGTGCCTTTTATGCTGGGCAGACCTTTTGGTGTCCCGAATGATGCTGCCTTTCAGACGCGCGTATTGAAGAGTGCGCTCGATCTACTTGCTCGCGTGGATGGTCCGGTCTTGGAGGACTTCCCTGAAGATGCACCGCCAGATCGTCTCGGACTAGAAGGTCATCAACTTGTTTGTCCCGTGAGCTTCCCGGGCCCAGTACATGACGGCTCCATCGCACAGCGTCTGTCCGATGAAGTTGCACAACTGACGGCCTGGCATGAGTTAAGTGTGCTTGCCAGAGGGCGAACGACACTTGGCGTGACAGGTGCTTCGCCCCAAGATCTTGTGACTTTTATCGTCTCTTGGCTAGGTGGGCACCCCCAACGTGTTCTAAAGGATCCCGCGATGGCGCCAGCGGTCGCATTGAAGTTTGCGACTGACGAGTTGAAGTCGTTTTATTACGAAGCCAAGGCGATGCAGCCCGGTGGGCACACCTCAGATTCTATTTTGCGGTGGTTCTGGCTAGAAACTTGCGCAGGGGAGGCTTTTCTAGCTTTGCGCAAGAGGTTAGGTCAGGAGACAGACCCGTCTTTTAAGGGCTTGGCAACCCTGAGCATGGTGCCTAGGGTCGTCTTGAGTTGGAAGCCGGATTGAGATTTTTTAGGCATCCCACAGTGCTGGCTTAGCTTGAGGGACCAGTAGGGTTTCGATATGCTTTGCCAGCTGCAGAACCGTTGGATCTTGGTATCTTGGTCCGACGATTTGTAGGCCGACCGGCAGCCCTCGCGCAAGCCCTACTGGCACAGTACAGGCGGGAGCTTGGGAGTAATTAAACAGTGGGGTGTAGACGGCATGCCCGCGAGGGCCTGCCTCGCGACCGCCAATCACTTTAGGACCGAGCTCATCGACTGACCACGAAACGGTGGGTGTTGTCGGGCAAAGAAGAAGGTCGAACTGTTCGAAGAACTTCGCATACGCGGCATAGATATGTTCACGCAGAATTAATACGTCTGCGATTTCAACGGCCGAGTAGGTTCTACCTAAAACAATTTGTGCAGCGATATCAGGATCGATCTGCGACGGGTCTGTGTCGTAGGCTTTGCCATGTAATGCTGCTAAACCAGCTTGTTGAAGTTTGAGCAGTGGGTAAGTGTGCACGCCTTGCGGCCACACGGGTGCCGCGACCTCGACTGCGTAGCCATCTCTTTCAAGCGCACGGACGGCGCTTTCGACAACCTCTCTTACGTCTGCGTCAATTGCAAAGTTACAGCCGATGTCATGGCTGTAGGCGATGCGTAATTTCTTTGAAGGTGCTTCATCAAGTTTGACCTCCGCCGCGATATTGGTGTGCCACTGCGAACCCCAGTCGCTGTGCTTGAATTGGACTAAATGTTTCCACATCAGTGCAGCGTCTTCTACGGTTCTTGCAAGTTGCCCGTTGACGGATAGGCCAAAGTTTGGCTCGTCGAATCCTGGTCCGCAAGGAACCAGACCGAACGTTGGCTTCATACCCACCAGGCCGCAATGTGCAGCGGGGCGACGAATCGAACCGCCCGCGTCGGTGCCAAGGGCCAGGGCGCCGACACCAGCGGCAAGTG
>JBEDEU010000253.1:0-3468 GCA_041175585.1 Pseudomonadota bacterium
GTTCAATCGCGGGTGGCATATTGCAAAGCACAGAAGGACTTCCTGGTCCGGTGATGGTGAACATGTTGGGGAAGCCAGGGACTTGCAAGCCAAGATAGGTGCGCGGACCAGCGTTCCAGTACTCTTTGAGCTTACGATTGTCGCGACCTGTGATGTCGAGCTTCACGAGCGATCCGGTCATCGCGTCAAAGCCGGTTGCAAAGACAATGACGTCTGCTTCAACTTCTTTGGTTGTGGTCTTGACACCTTTTGCTGTGATGCGCTCAATCGGCGTTTTACGAATGTTTAAAAGCGAGACGTTGTCGCGGTTAAATGTTTCGAAATAGCCTGAGTCAATTGGTGGACGTTTAGCTGCGAAGGGGTGGTCGATATCGGCGAGGTCCTCGGCAACCGAAGGGTCCTTAACAATCTCTTTGATTTTTCCTCGTAGGAACTCTGCAGCTGTTTGATTCGCTGCGGCACTCGTCAGAATGTCGCGATAGAGGGCGCGAAACTGAAACCCGCCCATCTTCCATTTTTCTTCGAAGGCTTTTAGCCGATCAGTTTCGGGTACATCAAGCGCAGATACGTCTTCGATGTAAAAACCGTGACCATTCGTATTCGTGGTCATGATCTTATAAATCTCAGCTGCATGCTGTTTGGCATACTTCTTAAACTCTGGGGTCAGCGGTGCATTACGGGCAGGAAGACTGTAGTTAGGTGTGCGTTGAAATACGGTCAGATGCTTGGCTGTTGAGGCAATGACTGGCGTTGCCTGAATACCGGTAGAGCCCGTGCCGATCAGCGCGACGCGCTTGCCGGTGAAATCTACGCCCTCATGCGGCCACTGACCTGTGTGATACCACTCACCTTTGAAGTCGGCCAAGCCTTCGATCTTTGGAAGGTTCGCCGACGAGAGGCAACCCACCGCAGTGATGAGGTACTTGGCGTTGTACTCTTTGCCATTCTCAGTTTTGATGTTCCAGCGGTTAGTTGCGACATCGAAGTGCGCCTCAGACATACGCGTATTTAATTCAATATCCGAACGTAATTTGAGCTTGTCCGCAACAAAATTTAGATAGCGCAAGATTTCTGGTTGTTGTGGGTAGCGCTCAGACCATTCCCATTCATTTACTAAATCTTTCGAGAAGTAATACATATAGGTGTGGCTTTCTGAATCGCATCGAGCACCGGGGTAGCGATTCCAGAACCATGTGCCGCCCACTCCGCTCGCACCGTCCAGTACTTTAGCCTTGAGGCCAAGTTTGTCGCGCAGGCTGTAGAGTTGATACATGCCCGAAAAGCCGGACCCGATGATGATGGCGTCTAATTTTTCCATGGAGAGCTAGTCTTTTCTATATATCAGTTAACGGAATAAACACGTCTGTATGCAGCAAATAGTACCTTAAGCAGCGCAGCGTTCCAGCTGCGTGCGGGGATTTGCTCAATACCCTTCTGCGATTTGGATAATTGCCTCGACCTCGACGGTCATGCAATTGGGCAGTGACCCCATCCCAACAGCGGAGCGCGCATGTTTGCCACGTCCTCCTAGTACCTCGACCAAGACATCGGAGCAGCCGTTGATTACTTTGGGGTGCTCGCCAAAGTCTGGCTCTGCGTTGACCATGCCGAGTAGCTTAATCACCGCTTCGACGTGATCGAGAGAGCCTACAGCCGCACGAATCGTTGCAAGTAGCTGCAGGCCAACCGAGCGTGCATCGGCATAGCCTCTTTCTACTGAGCAATCTCGCCCGAGTCGGCCCACACTAACTTTTCCGTTGGCGTCACGTGGACCTTGACCCGAAAGATAGAGCAGTTGGCCGACTCTGCGCCAGGGTAGAAAGTTTGCGATGGGGGCTGGGGGCGTCGGTAGCTGGATGCCGAGCGCAACTAAGCGTTCTTCAGGTGTCATGATGCATGTTCTCTTGAAGCGGTTTGTCTCTATTTTTTTATTGAATTTAACATCCTGGAGTATGCTTTGCTGCAAAAAGGAGCTTGTCGCATGTCAAAAGAATTAGGAAAAGGCACAGTGCTCTGCGATGTGGATTCTCGCGGAGTCGTCACTGTCACGCTAAATCGGCCGAAAGTGAACAATGCTTATAACGAAGATCTTATCAGCGGCCTGCATGAGGCCTTAGATCTTCTCGGCCCAAAGCCTGACGCCCGTGCGGTCGTGATCCGTGGGAATGGTCGCCATTTTCAGGCGGGTGCGGATCTTGAGTGGATCTCGGGCGTGGGTGTGAAGTCCCCAGCAGAGAATGAACGAGTATCACGCCTGACTGCGGAGGCGGTACGACGGCTGGATATCGTACCCATCCCTACGGTTGCGCTAATCCAAGGCGGCTGTTTTGGCGGAGGTACCGGGATCGCCTCAGTGTGTGACATCGTGGTTGCTGCCGATAACGCAATCTTTGCGATCACTGAAGCTCGCTGGGGTTTGATTGCAGGAATTATTTTGCCTCAGCTGTGCCATGCGATGGGCGTGCGCAACGTGCGCCGATACGCGCTGACCTGTGAACGCTTTGGTCCCGAAGTCGCTTTGCGCATCGGTTTTGTGCATGAGGTTTGTGCCCTTGAGGACTTAGAGGCGACGGGTGCGCGTATTGTGGATGGTCTATTGATGAACGCACCAGGTGCGGTCTCGGCCACAAAAATGCGCACTATGCAGGTTTCCGGGTCTTTGCTGAATGACGCATTGTTCGACGATTTGATTCGCGAGCACTCAGCGCTACGTCAATTACCCGAATCTGCTGAAGGCACTGCTTCTTTCATTGAGAAACGCGCGCCCAAGTGGTATCCCTCAAAGTGAGCGGTAGACCGCAGACTCGTAATCGGTAAATAACTGTATTGCGTGCGTATCAACGAAAGGCAGGATTTGCATCATGATGACACCGGCGATGCCTTTTTTTGGGTCGATCCAAAAGTAGGCGTTGGGTAGCCCCGCCCAGGCGAGGCTGCCGGCCGAACGACCTGTCGGTGCTTGTTGCTCGTTGATCATGAAGGTTAGCCCCCAAGTTTTTTCTACACCTGGAAAAAACTCTGCGTCGAGTGACATCGCCTTGTTATAGGCGGGAAGCATAGAGACACGTAGCGGTCCCATCGCGTTCTTAGACATCAGTGCAACAGTTTCAGGCTTGAGCAATTGATGGCCGTTGCCTTTACCTTGATTCAGAATCATGCGGGTAAAGAGCAGATAGTCGCTCGCGGTGGAATACATGCCACCACCGCCAGGATCAATTTCTGCTTCTTGTGGAACTTCAAAAGGCAAGACTGTGAGAGCGTCACTTGTTGCATCGCGCTGGTGCACCTTCGCTAACCGCGCACGCATATCTGGCGTGATCTTAAAGCCCGTGCTGGTCATCCCCAGAGGTGCGGTGATGTGTTGCTGTATGTATTCGCCGAGACGAAGGCCTGTTGCAGTTGAAACCATTAATCCTACCCAGTCGATATTGATCCCGTACTCCCAGCGCTCACCGGGATCAAAGGACA
>JBEDEU010000254.1:0-3461 GCA_041175585.1 Pseudomonadota bacterium
TGAAACGCTCCCGGTAAAAATGTACAACCACATTGCACATACGATTGATCCGTTGCTTGCATCCGTATCGACCGTTTTGATTGTATTAACGCTGGTGTTAATGGTTGCGCTCGATCGGTTTTATGGGCTTGACAAAGTTCTTTCAGGAAAAACATGAGTAGTCGAAAAGATTGGGACGCCATCGTCATCGGTGGGGGCATGGTTGGGATGGCAGTCGCTTATGGCCTCGCAAAGCAAGGCGAGCGCGTTGCGTTGCTTGATGAAGGTGATGATGCGTATCGTGCTGCACGCGGAAACTTCGGACTTGTCTGGGTGCAGGGTAAAGGCTTAGAAAATCCCGATTACTCGCGCTGGACAATTGGCTCGGCGACGGCTTGGCCAGCCTTTGCTGATGAATTGCTTGCGCGAACTGGCGTGTATCCTGATTTATCTCAGCCCGGCGGCATTGCGATTAGCTTAAATGACAATGAGCTTTCCGACCGAGTCACTCGTCTGACAGCGTTACGTGAGAAATTGAACGGCGCCTATCCTTTTGAAGTGTTGGATGCACGGCAACTGAAGGAGATGATTCCTGAGACGGGCCCAGCCGTTGCAGGTGCTGTGTATTGTCCGCTTGATGGCCATGCTAGTCCGTTGCGTTTATTGCACGCGCTGGTAAAGGGTTTTGAGAGTGCTGGCGGGACTTTGATTTCTGGTGTGTGTGTCAGTGCGATGGATACCCTGACCGGCGGTGGATTCAATATACATACGAATCGCGAGGTATTTGGTACAAAGCGCGTCGTTCTTGCTGCGGGTTTAGGTAATCGGGATCTTGCCCCGTTGGTTGGTTTGCGCGCACCAGTCGCGCCGAATCGAGGCCAAATCCTAGTGACTGAGCGGGTGAGGCCCTTTTTAAAATACCCGACGCTGCACGTACGACAAACCCATGAAGGCGTATTACAAATTGGCGATTCGCAAGAGGACGTCGGTCTAGATGACAGCACAACACTTGCACAGCTATCTCGAATTGCGTTGCGTGCACAACTCGCCTTTCCTTTGCTCGAGAACGTCAATATTGTTCGTACGTGGGGTGCTTTGCGCGTCATGAGCCCTGATGGCTTTCCGATTTACCAAGCTTCTACCGACTCTCCTGGTGCCTTTGTCGTCACATGCCATAGCGGCGTGACCCTGGCCGCGCAGCACGCTGGCGCACTAGCAACTTGGATTCGTGGGGGCGAACAGCCCAAAGAAACATTATCTTTTAAGGCGGAGCGATTTTATGTTTAAGCCCATGACAGAGGTCGCTGCGTCGCGCACTGTCGACCTTTATGTAGATGGCCGACTCATTCAGGCCAATCCGGATCAGACGTTAGCGCTCGCATTGATGCAGGCTGGCGTGTCTCCAATACGGCATAGCGCAGTTTCAGGTGCGCCGCGCGCGCCGTTGTGTCTGATGGGAGTTTGCTTTGATTGTCTTGTTCAGGTGGATGGCAGAGCAAACGTGCAGGCTTGTATGGTGAAGGTGTCTGCGGGGATGAAGGTGGTCCTGCAGCATGGAGCGAGAGTCTTGGAGACACAAGCATGACGCATGACTTGATCGTCATTGGCGCTGGACCCGCTGGCATGGCTGCCGCAACGATGGGCGCGACGCTTGGCTTAAAGACAATCTTGCTAGATGAGCAGTCCCAGCCTGGCGGGCAAATCTACCGAAACGTCTCGACGGTGCACTCGGCGGTAGCGAAGTTGCTAGGACCGGATTATTTACACGGCACGACTTTGGTCGAGGCCATGCGTGTTGCGGGTGTAGATGCGCGTCACGATGCCTTGGTTTGGGATATTTCACGTAGTCTAGGTGTAACGGCATTTGCGAACGGTACTGCCCTACAGTTTCAGGCACCACAGATTATTGCGGCATCTGGCGCTCTGGAGCGGGCATCCCCGATTCCTGGCTGGACCTTGCCTGGAGTGATGAATGCAGGTGCTGCACAGATCGCCTTGAAAGCGTCTGGGAGCGTACCGTCCGGACGCACTGTTTTGGCTGGTGGTGGACCATTGCTGTATCTAGTGGCGTGCCAGCTCCTGGAGGCGGGAGCAGAAATTGTTGGTGTTGTTGAAACAAGCCCTGGTTCAAACCGTCTCAATGCGCTGCGCCACTTACCCAAAGCACTAGGAGCCCCTGAGTATTTACTAAAGGGGCTAAAAATGATGGCGCAGCTGCGTCGAGCAGGTATACCTTGGTTCCGAAGTGCGAGTGCCTTGTCTGTTTTAGGAGAGGGCCAAGCACAGGGGTTGTCGTTTGAAGTCGGTGGAGCCCAGCACACCATTGCGGCTGACCTCGTCCTATTGCACCATGGTGTGATCCCGAATACTCAGATCTCTCGCTTGATGCGTGTTGAGCATGTTTGGAGTGATGCGCAGCGCGCATTTAACGTTGTGTGTGACGCCTACGGACAAACGTCTTTACCAGGATTTCGAATCGCAGGTGATGGTGCTGCGATCGGTGGCGCACTTGCCGCGCAAAATTCAGGTGCTTTAGCGGCTCTTGGAGCAGCACTGGAGCTAGGTAAGCTTTCACGTAGCGACTTTGATCGACTCGTCATCCCCTACCACCGCGCGCGTGATCGAGATCTAAAAGTGCGTCCATTTTTAGATGCTTTGTACTGCCCACCAACTGCCATTACCGAGCCAGTTGACGACGCCATTGTTTGCCGCTGTGAAGAGGTGACGGCTGGCCGTATTCGGGAGATGGCAAGTTTGGGTTGTCAGGGACCGAATCAGACTAAATTTTTTAGTCGTTGCGGGATGGGGCCCTGCCAAGGTCGGGTGTGTGGCAGCGTTGTCACCCAGATTCTTGCGAAAGAGCTAGGTAAAACACCGGACGAAATCGGAGCCTACCGAATCCGTGCACCGGTCAAGCCTGTGCCGGTTGCCGCGTTTTCTGGTTTGGCTGAGTCTTCTGACGAATCTGTCTGGCATTAAAAACGGTCGGACAGCGGTTGCAATTACTAACAATCTTTAACCAATAACTCGGCCTTTGAGTACCTTTCGGAATAGAAATCAGCCACACTGGCGATTATGATTTCTGCATGGAAAAACGCGTGTACACACTTGAGTTACTAGTAGAGCAAAACAGCAAGTTAATCGAGCGCCTTGATCGCAGTATCGAACGCCTGGATAATAGTATGGCGCAACTCAGTCAGGCTGTGTCCGACCTTCGGGTTGACATGATCCAAGGGCAGGCCGCTTTGCGTCAGGATATTTCGGATGTTCGCATCGAGTTGCGCTCAGAATTCGAACGGAAGACCTTTTGGCTCATGACCGCACATTACGGAGCCCTACTTGCCTTGCTTGGGTTCCTGGGTAAGCACTTCATTGAGACGTATTTCAAATAAACATCAAGAAAGTTTGTCCTGGATCAAATAGGTGGGGTGTCGTAATGTGCCGTAAGCGCATGGCTACGGTAATGTGTTCACATGACCACA
>JBEDEU010000255.1:0-3451 GCA_041175585.1 Pseudomonadota bacterium
AACAAGAGTCCATTATGCGTATCGCAATCGCCGGAGCCAGTGGTCGTATGGGCCGTATGCTCATCGAGGCCGTCACCCAATCCACCGATCTAAAGCTGGCCGTTGCCCTGGATATTGCGGGTGCGCCTATGCTCGGACAAGACGCCACTGCCTTTTTAGGCAAGCTGAGTGGGGTGTTGATTACAGATCAGCTCTCCGCCCTCAAGCAAGCAGATTGCCTCATTGACTTCACTCGCCCCGAGGGCTCGCTCGAGCACCTGAAAGCCTGTGTTGCGAACGGTGTCAACATGGTAATCGGGACAACCGGCTTTGACGACATAGGTAAGGCCGCAATCAACGAGGCCGCAAAATCGATTGGTATCGTATTCGCACCGAACATGAGCGTGGGTGTCAATGCGACTCTCAAGCTCCTGGATATGGCTGCGCGCATTCTTAACTCTGGCTACGATGTTGAAGTCTTCGAGGCACACCACCATCACAAAGTTGATGCTCCCTCGGGCACTGCGCTCAAAATGGGCGAAGTCGTTGCAGACGCTTGGGGCAAAAAACTTGACGACGTCGCCACCTGGACCAGACATGGCCACACAGGAGCGCGCAAACCTGGCGAGATCGGCTTTTCGGTTGTCCGGGGCGGTGATATCGTCGGTGACCACACAGTGTATTTTTGCGGTGTTGGCGAACGCATCGAGATTACCCATCGGTCCAGCAGCCGCGCGGGCTACGCCGAAGGTAGTTTGCGCGCGGCGCGCTATCTCGAGGGCAAAAAATCGGGCTTGTTTAATATGCAGACGGTGCTCGGTCTCTAAGCAAGAAACCAACCACTCTTTCTGTTGCACCCGACGGCCTCAAGCAGTTGGGACAACAGGTTCCATTTCAAGCTCGACCCCGAACATCTCCTGAACACTTGCACGAACTGTGCGGGCGAGAGCTAATACCTCGTCAGCCTGCGCCCCGCCGTAATTCACCAGCACGAGCGCTTGGCGGGCGTGCATCCCGACGGAACCGACACGCCGTCCCTTCCAACCACACTGATCGATTAACCAACCCGCAGCAAGCTTGTATTGTCCGTTCGGCTGAGGATAAGAAATCAAGTCGGGATGGGCTTGCAGAAGCTGCGCATGCCGCTCAGCAGCCACGACAGGGTTCTTAAAAAAACTACCAGCGTTGCCCAACTCGGCTGGATCTGGCAGTTTGGTACGGCGTATGGCACACACCGCATCGAATATTTGTTGAGCCGAGGGCATCTGTGCATCAACCGCGCCGATCCGAAAGTATTTTTGAAGGTCTGGATACCCAAGCACGGGGGACCAGGCTTTCGGCAGACGAAAACGCACGGAAACGATCAGCCAAGTCCCTGAAGCTGCACGCTTAAAGATACTGTCGCGATACGCAAACGCGCATTCTGCCCGAGTGAACGTCTTGAACGAGCCCTGAGGAATATTCCAAGCAGTGACTGACTCGATGCGATCCTGCAATTCAACGCCGTAGGCACCAATGTTTTGTACGGGTGCAGCGCCAACTGTGCCTGGAATTAACGCAAGATTCTCTAGTCCAGACCACCCACGCTGCGTCGCTTCACGCACCCAACCGTGCCAGCTCTCGCCAGCAGCAACATCGACCAACCAACAGTCTGGCAGCTCGCTCACAAGTGCGACGCCTTTGAACTCCACCTTTAAGACCAGGGCGGACCAGAGAGACGGCAAGACAACGTTGCTACCACCTCCGAGAACAAACACATTTTGATACTTCGCCGCGAGCCGCGTGACACCGGGCAGTTGCGCCAAGCTACTTAGCGCAAGCAAATTCTGAGCCTGACAAGCCACACCCAAGGTATTTTGAGTTGTTAAGTCCACCGAAACCATGTGTACGCTCGGAATCCCGGCTATTTCAGGCTCGAAAATCGAACCCAAAGCGTCGACGGTAGGCGCGGGAACTAGCGGGTTTGACATAGGGGTGGGAGGGTATGCTATAGTCTCGGTCTTCGTGAATCGCACTTGGCTTTGTAGTAAACGTAGCCAAACGCGGTGAGCGGTAAAGCGGGAGTAGCTCAGTTGGTAGAGCGCAACCTTGCCAAGGTTGAGGTCGCGAGTTCGAGACTCGTCTCCCGCTCCAAATTCTGGCAAAAGCCTGATCGTGAGATCAGGCTTTTTTCTTGCCTACACAAAACATCAATCAAGTTTGGCACCAGAGGCTTTCACAACCTCGGCCCAGCGCTTGACTTCGCTATCCACAAATGCGCCAAACTTAGCCCCAGTCAAATCTGGAAACTCAGCACCGTTCGTTGCCCAAACGGTCTTAATTGTCTCGTCTTGCGGGAGTTTTTTGAGAGCGGCGATGATTTTCTCCGTCACAGCGGGCGGGGTATTCTTCGGGGCCCACAGGGCGTACCACGTGCTCACGACATATTCGGGAAGTCCGATTTCAGCGGTCGTTGGCACATCGGGAATGGCGGGGTTGCGCTTTTCGCTTGCCACAAAGAGGGGCGTAATACGCCCTGCCTTGATTTGAGCTGAAGACGAACCCAATCCGTCAAACATCATATCCACGTCGCCTGCAATCAAGCCTTGCATCGCAGGACCCGCACCGCGGTAGGGAATGTGCGCGATATCGGTTTTCGACTGAATCTTGTACAACTCACCCGCGAGGTGGTGCGATGTGCCACTACCAGCAGAGCCATAGTTCATTTTGCCTGGATTCGCTTTCACCTGAGCCAAGAAGGCTTGGTAGTCCTTACCTGGGACTTTTTTAGGATTGACGACCAGCACCTGTGGCACGCGAGCGATCACTGCTAGCGGGATGAAATCCTTCTGGATGCTGTAGTCAAGCTTGGGATACATGGAAGGCGCGATCGAATGATGCACGGCGCCCACAAACAGGGTGTATCCGTCAGGGGCTGCTTTGGCTGCGGCCGACGCACCTACAGTACCGCCAGCTCCACCTCTGTTATCAATGATGAATTGTTGACCCAATTCTTTACCCAGCACAGCAGCTAATGGTCGAGCAAAGGCGTCGGTGCCGCCACCGGCAGGAAACGGCACAATTAGGGTGACCGGCTTTGTCGGCCAATCGGACTGCGCCAAACTAGGTCCCGCTATCAGCGCTAGCGCGCCCACACCCAGTTGCATCAGCGCCCGGCGCGTCGTTAGTTTTTTCATCATTGTCTCCAGATTGTTTCGAACAAAGGATCCACGGACCAGACATTGCCGACTCGGCAAGGCGCTTCGCCCTGAGGTTGAGAGAAGTATAGTTTGAGTCGCCCAAGTTAAAAAGGTCTTTTGTAGTATGATCTGCGCCGGCGTAACGCTTAGTGTTGGCGCAATGGCAGAGTGGTTATGCAGCGGATTGCAAATCCGTGTAGCTCGGTTCGATTCCGGGTTGCGCCTCCAGTAAATAACAATGACAAGCGTAAGCCCTAGCCCCCCCTTACCTGCAATGCCATCCGGCATGGTTG
>JBEDEU010000256.1:0-3445 GCA_041175585.1 Pseudomonadota bacterium
CTATGCAAAATAAGATCCCCGCTCCTGCTGAACTGATCGATTCCCGCTATGCGTTTTGGCGGCTGGTCGTCGCCTTGTGCGCGATGCTCATGGGCAGTAGCTGCATGTTTGCCGTGGCGGTTGTGCTCCCTGAGGTTCAGGCCGAGTTTGGTGTCAGCCGGTCAGAGGCTTCCTTGCCCTATACCTTAATGATGATTGGCTTTGGTGTCGGTGGCGTCTTTATGGGTCGAATCGTCGACCGGTGGGGCGTAACGGTTTCGTTGCTGATCGGCTCCGCAGGAATCTTTGTTGGATTTGTCTGGGCGGGCATGAGCGAAAGTATTTTGGCGTTCTCGATCGCGCACGGACTATTTTTAGGTTTACTTGGTACTTCCGCGACGTTCGCCCCCTTGGTGGCAGACACCTCGCTATGGTGGAACAAGAGGCGCGGAATTGCTGTCGCAGTATGCGCAAGCGGAAACTATCTTGCCGGAGCTATTTGGCCGAACATCGCGCAATGGGGTGTCACCACAGCGGGGTGGCGCGAGACCTATATCGCGATGGGTATCGTTTGCAGCATTGGCATGGCGTTATTCGCATTGTTTTTACGTCGTCGTCCGCCACTGAACCAGATCACAGCCCCGGCAAATGGGCGACCTTCAACTGCTTCCGAGACCCCTTTTGGCCTGACAACAGGTAAAGCACAGTCTCTTTTAATTGTGGCGGGCCTAGCTTGTTGTGTCGCTATGTCTATGCCACAGGTGCATATCGTGGCCTACTGCGTTGACTTGGGCTTCGGCCCAGCGCGCGGGGCCGAGATGCTGTCGCTGATGCTTGCGTGTGGTGTGATCAGCCGGTTGATCTCTGGCGTCATATGCGATCGGATCGGCGGTATCAAAACACTTTTGTTGGGCTCGGCACTGCAAGGAATTGCCTTGTTGATGTTCCTGCCCTTTAACGGTCTCGTATCGCTGTACTTGATTTCTGCTATGTTCGGTTTGTTTCAGGGCGGAATCGTGCCGTCGTATGCCATCATCATTCGAGAGTATTTTCCGCCGGCCGAAACGGGCCGACGGGTCGGGGCAGTGATTATGGCCACGATGCTGGGGATGGCCTTAGGTGGGTGGATGTCTGGAAAAATATTTGACGTCACAGGCTCGTATCAAGCTGCAGTCGTCAATGGAATTTTGTGGAACTTGTTGAACCTTTCCATCGCGACTTGGCTATTTCTCCGCGTGCGCCGAATGAGCAGACCTACCCTCGCCACATCGTAAGTCCTTGCGGGACTGTTACGAGAAACGCCGCTCGACGACTGACTGATAGCGTTGTTCTAGTTCATCGGCCGAAGCGATACTGATCCCAAGGTCCTGTACGAGGCCGTTGTTTAGGCCATAGACCCAACCATGAACAGTCACAGGTTGACCGCGCGCCCACGCGTCTTGCACGCTCGTCGTCTGACATACGTTCACAACTTGTTCGATCACATTGAGTTCACAGAGCCGATCCATGCGCTCTGTGCGTTGTATAAGCTTGCCCATATAAGAGCCATGCTTGTCGTGCACGTCTTTGATGTGGCGAATCCAGTTGTCAGCGAGACCTACGCGCACGTTCTCAAGTGCGGCCCGCACGCCAGCGCATCCATAGTGACCAACAACGATGATGTGCTTGACTTTAATTTGATCGATTGCAAACTGAATCACCGAGAGTGCATTAAGGTCGGTGTGCACGACAACGTTCGCGATATTGCGATGGACAAAGACTTCGCCCGGCGCAAGGCCTGTAATTTGGTTGGCGGGTACGCGAGAGTCTGAGCAACCAATCCACAAGTATTCAGGAGACTGCTGGTTAGCGAGTCGATTGAAAAACTCTGGATCATTCTTCTTAACCGAGGCGACCCATTCTTTATTTTTTTCAAAGAGATTGACCAGTTCGTGGGGATTGCTTGACTTAGTCATGGCTTACTTCGCTCCTGCGAGCTTTAAGATTTCTTGAACCATCGCGAACGAATTGTCGTCCAGCAAATTCACTTCGTCTGTGTTGTAGCCCGCGTCAGGCATGACGCTTGTCGGCGACTGAAATTCCACGAGTGCGCTACCCAATACCATGACATCCTTTCCGCTCGATGTGATCGTGAAACGCACCAGGTCTTTCGCGTGTCTTGCAAAATCACTGTTTACAGCGTTCTGAACAATCTCTTCTCGTTGAACATTGGTTTTATAGCGAACACAAATAACTTTGTCACCAGCGGGCTGGATATGTAACTGCTTGGTGGAACATGCCCCCATGATTGCATTCTTGATCGCTACGGCTGAACTATTCGGGAAAATAGCTTCGGCAGTTCTTGACGCCTTGGGCTTTGGTGGTGCGGCAGGCTTATCCGTGCTGCATGCCGCGAGTGCTACGAGCGCGATGAGTATCGAAATACGTTTAGACGAACGAAACATAAAAACCTCTGAAGCGAGCGGACTGGGTGGGGCAGGCCATTGCTAGGCCATGACTTCACCACCATTAACATCCAGTGTAATCCCTGTGATGAAGGCAGAGTCGTCTGATGCTAAAAATGCAATTGCCGCTGCGACGTCTTCAGGATCTGCATGACGTCTGAGCGGAATGCTTTGTAATAGCTGCGTGCGCTCTTCGGGTGTCTTGCGAGCCTCCCAGCGCGCTTTGGTTCTAGCTGTCATGACTAGGCCTGGGCAGACGCAATTTACTGTGATTCCGGCTGGGCCATACTCCATTGCGAGCTGTCGGGTAAGTGCGCTGACGGCTCCCTTTGCTGCAGCATAATTTGCGCCTGTAACCCGGCTGCCATATTGTCCCGCTTTTGAGCTGACGTTGACGACTCGCCCACTGCCTTGCGCTTTCATCAAGGGGAGAGTGTAGCGGCAGGCCCATACAGTGCCGAGGATATTGAGATCAAGGACGCGTGCCCAGTCTTCATCTGATTGTTGTTCAAACACACCTGGTGTCTGCAAGGAGCCACCCGCGTTATTGACGAGAATATCAATGCGTCCTTCGGTGTGATGAACGTGTGATATTGCTTGACGGATTGCTTTGCTTTGCGAGGAGTCCATTTCGAGGACATTGAGCGAAAGTCCTTGTGCACGTGCCTCTGTCAGAGCCTCGTCCATCGCGGCCGTATCGCGGCTCGTGATCCATACGCGCGCACCTTCACTGGCCAGGCGCAACGCACTTGCCCGTCCGATTCCTCTGGCGCCACCGTTGATGAAGGCAACACGATCGACTAATCGCTTTGTCATGAATATTCCCGCTGAAGGTTGTTAGAGGCTTTGGCCACCGTCGACTGCAATGGTTTGGCCCGTGACCCAAGAAGCAAGGTCGCTGGATAAGAAGGCTGCGACACGTCCGATTTCCTCTGGGGTGCCGAAGCGCCCGGAGGGGATACCAGCCAAAATGCGATCGTAGAGTTTTGTGTTTTCACGCTTAGCCTTATCCCACGTGCCGC
>JBEDEU010000257.1:0-3423 GCA_041175585.1 Pseudomonadota bacterium
TGAGGAGTCCATCAATAGCCATTCTGCTGTGGCTGAGTGTGCGGTCGTTGGTATTGCCGATCAGCTCAAGGGGCAGGTAGCGGTTGGTTTTGCGGTGTTAAAAGACCCCAGCCAGTTGGTGGATGCCGCGGCCAGCATGAAGCTGGAAGGTGCAATCATGAAGGTTGTCGACGAGCAGCTTGGTCCTGTCGCAAGACCGGCACGCGTGCGCTTTGTCACCGCCTTACCCAAGACGCGCTCTGGTAAAGTGCTGCGCCGGGCGATTGTTGCCGTTTGCGAGGGACGTGACCCTGGCGACCTCACCACAATTGAAGACCCGAGTGCTCTCGAACAGATAAAGGATTCGCTATGAAAACCAAACCGATGTTGACCGATGCTGACGTTTCCCTAATTTTGGCTGCTGCTAAGGCGCATGCACAAACGAATAAGTGGGCTGTGACCATTGCGGTCGTTGACGATGGTGGCCATCTGTTGGGTCTGCAACGACTCGATGGGGCCAACACGATTTCAGCCCACATCGCACCTGCTAAAGCACACACTGCTGCGATGGGCGCACGACCCTCAAAGGTTTACGAAGACGTCATCAACAACGGACGTATGTCGTTTCTGTCTGCCCCTCTCATTCAGGGCATGCTAGAGGGCGGCGTGCCAATTATTGTAGAAGGTCATACGGTGGGTGCAGTGGGTGTCTCAGGAGTGCAGTCCTCCGAAGACGCGCAAATTGCCACCGCTGGGATTGCAGCACTTAAGTTGTAAAACTTTTTATCTAACGGGCATCCGTCCCGGTTACCGAGGAGACAACATTCCATGGCTAATTCAATTGAATCCGTTCTGGTTGAAACGCGCGTATTTCCACCCCCTCAGGACTTCGTCAAACAGGCCAATGTTTCAGGCCAGGCAGCCTATCAGGCATTGCTAGAGGAGTCAGATCGGGATCCGAATGCTTTTTGGGGGCGCATGGCCCGCGAGCAATTGCAATGGAGCAAGCCCTTTACCAAAGTGCTTGATGAGTCGCGCGCGCCATTTTTTGAATGGTTTGGTGACGGCGAGCTCAATGTTTCGGCCAACTGTCTGGATGTCAATCTCAAAAACGGTAATGCCAATAAAGTCGCCATCATTTTTGAGGCGGATGGTGGCGAGGTCGTCAATATTACCTATCAGCAGCTCTATGAGCGTGTTTGCAAATTTGCCAATGGCTTGAAGTCGCTTGGCTACAAGGCGGGTGATCGCTCGATTATCTATCTGCCTATGTCAATCGAAGCCATTGTGGCGATGCAGGCGTGTGCACGCTTAGGCATCACGCACTCGGTCGTATTTGGTGGTTTCTCGGCAAAAAGTTTGCACGAACGTATCGTGGACGTTGGTGCGAGCTTGGTTATTACGGCTGATGAACAACTGCGCGGCGGCAAGGCGATTGCGCTGAAGCCTGCTGTAGACGAAGCCTTCGGTATGGGTGGATGCGACGCTGTGCGCCATTGCATTGTCTATAAGCGCACGGGCGGCAAGGTCAACTGGGATGCCAAGCGCGATCTGTGGATGCATGAGCTGGTGGAAAAACAGGCTGCAGAATGTGCGCCTGTGCCCGTCAATGCAGAGCATCCTCTGTTCATTTTGTACACCTCTGGTTCGACTGGTAAGCCCAAGGGCGTTCAGCACTCTTCAGGTGGCTATCTGTTGTGGGCCAAGCTCACGATGCAGTGGGTCTTTGATGCGAAAGCGAGCGACGTCTTCTGGTGTACTGCGGACGTGGGCTGGGTCACAGGGCACACCTACATTACATACGGCCCCTTGGCGGCAGGTTTGACACAGGTCGTGTTTGAGGGCGTGCCAACTTATCCGAATGCGGGTCGGTTCTGGAAAATGATTCAGGATCACAAAGTTTCAATTTTCTATACTGCACCCACAGCGATTCGCTCGTTGATCAAGGCTTCTGAAGCCAATGATGCGCATCATCCTAAGTCCTACGATATGTCGAGCTTGCGCTTGCTGGGTTCGGTGGGTGAGCCGATCAACCCTGAGGCCTGGATGTGGTACCACAACAATGTGGGCGGCGGCCGTTGCCCAATCGTTGATACCTGGTGGCAAACCGAAACTGGTGGTCACATGATTACACCTATGCCAGGTGCTACGCCGCTTAAACCTGGATCATGCACGACCCGTTTGCCTGGTATTACCGCGGCAATCGTGGACGAAACAGGTGGCGACGTCGAGGCAGGCCACGGTGGATTCTTGGTCATTAAGCGTCCTTGGCCCTCCATGATTCGCACTATCTGGGGCGACCCAGACCGTTTTGAAAAGAGCTACTTCCCGCCTGAGTTGCGCGGCTACTATCTGGCAGGTGATGGAGCACAGTGTGACAAAGATGGGTGCTTCTGGATCATGGGCCGCATCGACGACGTTCTGAACGTTTCTGGCCATCGCCTCGGAACGATGGAAGTTGAGTCTGCCTTGGTTGCGCACGAGATGGTTGCCGAGGCTGCGGTTGTCGGACGCCCGGATCCAACGACTGGCGAGGCTGTGGTTGCTTTTGTCGTGCTGAAGGGCAGTCGTCCCGAAGGTGATCAAGCAGTCGCACTGGGCAAGCAATTGCGCGACTGGGTGGCCAAAGAGATTGGTCCGATCGCCAAGCCTAAAGAGATTCGTTTCGGTGAGAACTTGCCGAAGACGCGCTCCGGCAAAATCATGCGTCGCTTGTTGCGTGTGGTTGCCAAGGGCGAGGCCGTGACACAGGACGTCTCGACTTTGGAAAATCCAGCGATTCTTGATCAGTTGTCCAAGCCGGTCTAAGCGCGTGCGGATGTGAACGGCTACGGTGAAATAAAAGGGCCCTTCGGGGCCCTTTTTAATAGCCCTAAAGTACATCCGCTTTTTTCAACCCCGACGAGTTGCCCGCGGTAGACTTCGGGCATTCCTGCGACACAGTGATCGTGGGCTTGGAGATTACGATGTTGATGGCCTCGTTGGTAGTGTTGCACTTGTTGGCCGCTCTTGTTTGGGTGGGCGGGATGTTTTTTGCGCACAACGCACTGCGTCCGATGGCGGCAAGCGTGTTGCAGCCTCCGGAGCGTTTGACGCTAATTAGTGGTGTCTTCGGCCGCTTTTTTATTTGGGTGAAGGGCGCGATTCTGGTGCTCTTTGTATCTGGTTTTGGTTTGATTCACTTTTTAGGTAGTTTTGGCAAGCTGGGTTGGTACGTCCATACGATGCTGCTCATAGCCGTGATCATGACGGTAATCTTTGCATATATCTATGGCGGTCCCTTTCGTGTGCTTAAATCTGCAGTAGCTGCAAAAGACTGGCCAGCCGGCGGTCTTGCACTGGCCAAAATCCGGCCTCTTATTTTTACGAACCTGATTCTCGGTTTGATCACGGTAGCGATCGGTGCAGGAGGGCGCTACCTGTAGTCATCATCCTCGAGGTCTC
>JBEDEU010000258.1:0-3418 GCA_041175585.1 Pseudomonadota bacterium
CGAAACGGATCACTCCATTACGCTCGAGCAGGCAAAAGTTGTAGCAGCAGCCTATCCTAACGAGCAAAGCTTCTTCTACCCAGCTGGTCACGGCTTTAACTGCGATCAACGTGGTTCGTATGATGCAGCATCAGCAAAATTAGCCCGCGAGCGCACAATTGAATTGCTGCGCAAGAACGTCGGCTAACCAAGCGTAGTCTCTCAAAAAAAAGAGGCTCGTGTCTTAGTAGACACGAGCCTCTTTTTTAATCAATGCTTATTACTTTTTCCCTGACGCTAAACCAGGTAAATCAGAAACACGTGCAACTTGATCTAGAGACATCAATGCGTCAAATAGTTGACGCGATGAGAACTCAACCTGCCCCACGCGTGCGCAGTCCTCAAACTTAGCCCACAATTGCTCACGACTCAGTGGCAAGTCTGGGCCACCACGCACGGCAACAACCTGGCGGCTTTCAATCGTCTTTCCATCTTTTAGTTTGACGGTCACGAGATCAAAAGGCGAATAGCCCGGCAAGTTCGGATGCTCCTTCTCATCAGGCAACACCATGACTTTTTTCATCAAGTCCTGTACGTCTTTGCGCACAACAAAATCATCAACCAATTCAGTCAAGCCCGCACGGCCGGCGACCACACAGGACGCCATCGCAAACTCCATACTGAACTTCGCCTCAAGACCAGTTTGCGGGTTGTGATTACGCAGCACCTTGGTGTTACGCACACTTGTCATCGCAGTAATGGATTCGATCTCATCACCACTGATGGCATGTTCAGCGACAAGATCCAGCATGCCATCAAGTGCGCGATGTGTACAAAAACACAACGGATACTTTTTCACTGAAAGTTTGCTGATCGAAAGCTTCCAAGGATTGCCTGCCTGAACTGGACTTGTTACATCGAAGCGACCACTTGGTGATACGGCAGCCAAGAATCCCTGCGGATGCTCAAGGGCATCCGTCGCCGAAGTGAAGCCGGCTTTCACCAGCCGGGCAGCCATAACACCTGATTGAGCAGAGCGACCTGCATGAAACGGCTTAGTCATCGTTCCAAAGTTCGCCATCGTGCCAGCGCTTTGCGAAGCACCCATCGAAATGGCCATGGCGCACTGCTCGGCATTTAACTTGTTCAATGACGCACATGCAGCCGCCGACCCAATCGCACCGAGGATACCAGTAGGATGCCATCCTTTGGTATGGTAGTGATCAGGATCGCGTCGCGCCAACTCAGCCCAAACCTCATACCCTGCCGCATACGCAACCACCATATCGCGACCCGACGAACCCAAAGCCTGCGCCTCAGCCAAAATTGCCGGGACAAGCACTGTACTTGGGTGCCCCTTTAGCGCAACGTCATCAAAATCCAAGGCATGTGCCGCTACACCGTTAATCCATGCTGCGTCCGGAGCACTTGCAGTCTGCGCTCCGAAAACTAGTGTAGATGGACCTGGCTGTGGCGCAAGGACGTCGGTCAATATGCGCGTAGGCGGCTCTTCCCTACCAGCTAACATCACACCAACACAATCGGCGAAGCCTGTGTAGATAACGTCCAGCGCATCTTTGGGAATGTGCTCGAACTTCAAACCCGCAACAAAGCGACCGAGGTCGCGCGTGATATCAGTCATGATAGCTTTCCTCGCTTAAGCGTTTGCGGCCATAGAGGCCTTGACCTTCTCGCGCAGTTTATTCAGCGAGCCGCCCTTCATAACCGAACCTGGCAAAGGATGGCCAACTACCTGCTCAGCAAGCAATGCAGACTCGATTAGCTTCTCTAGATCAATGCCTGTTTCAATGCCCATCTCGTGACACATAAAGACAAGATCTTCGGTGCAGACATTACCCGACGCGCCGGAATGCGATGCAAAGGGACATCCGCCCAAGCCTGCAACAGCCGCATCAAAAATTGCAACACCCATCTCCATACCTGCATAGGCGTTTGCAATCCCCATGCCACGTGTGTCATGCAGGTGCAAAGATAATTGCAGGTCAGGATACTTGTCACGCACGGCACCGACGACCTTACGAATCGATCCTGGTGTCGCCCAGGCCATGGTGTCAGCCAACGACAAGACTTCGAGCTTGAACTTATGTTCATCCGCTAAATCATGGAAGGTCTGAATCATATCCAATATGCGCGATACTGGAATATCGCCTTCAAAGTTGCAACCAAACACAGCCATGATGCTAGCTCTGTTGATAGGCACGTTGTAGTGATTGAACATTCCGATCATCGAACGAACAGCATCGACGTTTTGCGCGAGTGTGCGCTTCTGGTTACGGAGCAGAAATTTTTCTGACGCCGTCAGCGACAGCGAACCACGGATATCAAGTTTTTGCGTCGCAATCGCGCGCTCAAGACCCTTGTCATTGAGCCACAAGCCTGTGTACCGCACACCAGGCTTACGCTTAAAGCCCGCGACGATCTCTGGCGCATCAGCCATCTGCGGTACGGCAGCCGGGCTCACGAACGATGTCACCTGAATCTGCTCAAGCCCAGTTTCAGACAGACTATCGATCAATTCAATTTTGCGCGAAGTGGGGATCGGACCTTTCTCAATCTGCATCCCTTCGCGAGGGCCTTCTTCAAGGATACGTACGCGCTTTGGCAAGTCTGACATGTCTGCTCCTGTTTATGAGTATGTGTCGTGGCGACGACTTGAAATTTCAATTCATTGGATTCAGAGTAATGCCAGCGCCAAGATGATGTCAACGCAGGCCGCTCACACTTCCAATATGTGTATCAAACAGGGCTTAGCCACCTGCCGAGCCTTGGTAGTGCCTGATTGACAACCGGTACGCTTAGACCTAGGATTGCCCACAAGAAAAAGAAGTAGCTCATGGACCGAGATCGAATAGAGCTAACTACAAATTAGGGGACAAACATGCAGGGCATCTCACAATGAACGCCGAGAGAACGGGCGGGCTTTTCTGGCTCCTCTTTGGTTGCGCCGCAATATACGGCGGACTTGACCTCGAACTCGGCACAATGCAAGAGCCTGGCTCCGGCTTTCTAACCTTCGTGGCAGGATCCTTCGTCGCCTGCATGGCCTTGCTTATCATTATTCAGTCCTACCGCGCAGATGCGGATGTCTCGGTTCGTGTCGCCGATTTGTGGAAGGGGGTGAAATGGAAGCGTGCGGTCGCCATCACTGTCCTAATCGCCATATTCATCGTCTCTTTTGAAACGCTTGGATTTTTTGTCTGCAGCCTCGCTCTACTCATTGTCATCATGCGATGGCTTGAAGGGCTGAGCTGGAAACTATGCCTGCTCGTACCGTCGATTGCGATTGGAACTACCTACGTGGTCTTTAAATATTTTATGAATATCTCGCTGCCCGCGGGAATTTTCGGTTTCTGACGAGAGACGCACATGGATTTCGCAGACAACCTCCTCACTGGCCTCTCGGTCGCTTTTCAGCCGC
>JBEDEU010000259.1:0-3417 GCA_041175585.1 Pseudomonadota bacterium
GGGAATTGAACCCCCGTCCGCGAGCCCTCTGCAGACAGTTCTACATGCGTAGTCGTTTAATTTTTTATTTAACCGCGGACTTTGCCAAACGACAGGCCGGACCTTGGCGATTCACTTGGATTTAAGAGTTTGACGAGTGACCCGGCAAACCCCGATTCTTTGTAAATGACGCTGCTGTGGTTTTACCCACCTGACCCAAAGACAAATCAGTGCAGCGGCTCACCGCTTAAGCGGCCAGAGCGAAACGCTCGTCGTTGGCGTTTATAGTGTTTCCAGTGGATTTACGAGCGAACTGGTGCTCGGCATGCCCTGCGCTGTTTCGCGACCCACGTCGAATCCGGATCGGCCCCAGTAGTACGATTGTAGACGAACAATCTATTGATTCAGACAGCTCAGATGTAAAAGAGTTCAGTCTTTGTTACACATTCATCAGTTGTTTGATCATGGGCCACATATCACGTGCAGAATGCGCTGTGTGATTGGCTTGCCAGGTGTCAACTGGGTGGTCAGGTCCGCAATAGCCATAGGCCGCTGCAATGGATGGCATACCCGCTGCGCGCGCTGCTTGGATGTCGCGGATGTCATCGCCAACATAGAGACAACGATCTGTACCGAAACCCGCTTGCTGTGCTGCGTGCAGCAGGGGCAGGGGATGCGGTTTGGCATGCGCTGTAGTATCGCCGCATACTAAGACGGCGCAGTTTTTGTCGAGGCCGAGTGCTGTGACGATCGGCTGTGCAAGATGCGTCACTTTATTGGTGACGATTCCCCATGCAAGCCCTTGTTTTGAAATTTGTGCCAGTAACTCTGGCACGCCATCAAACAAACAGGTGTCGACAGTCATTGCGGCTTGATAGTCTGCTAGAAATTGCAAGCGATGCTGCTCATAGGTCTCGTCTCCTGGTGCCAAATTAAGTGCGCAACGCAATAGACCGCGTGCACCAGCTGAAGCGTAAGGGCGTAGAACCTCTAACGGCAAGGGCGGCAAGCCTGCACGCTCTCTTTGCTTGTTAGCCGCGGCGCCCAGATCAGGCGCTGTATCGGCAATCGTGCCGTCAAAATCAAAGAGTACAAGTGCGGTCATTTGCGGGTAGCCATCAAATAGTTGACGCTCGTGTCATGACCGAGCGAATAGATTTGTGTGAAGGGGTTATAACTCATACCAATCAGCTCTTGTGTCGTCAGGCCATACGTGCGTGCTGAAGCCGCCAGTTCGCTTGGGCGCACAAAGCTGCGCCAGCTATGCGTGCCACGCGGCAGCAAGCGCAGAATGTATTCTGCCCCCACAATTGCAAACAGAAATGATTTGGGGTTGCGATTGAGTGTTGAAAAAAACACCCAGCCGCCGGGCTTAACGAGTGTTGAGCAAGCTCGTACGATCGAGCCTGGATCGGGTACGTGTTCTAGCATTTCCATACATGTCACGACATCGAATGCTTGTGGTTGCTCAAGCGCCATATCTTCAGCGCTAATGCTCCGATAGGTGACGGGTACGCCTGACTCCAGGCCATGTAGCTTTGCTACGCGCAGCGACTTATCTGCCAAGTCAATACCGGTGACCTGTCCGCCTGCACGTGCCATGCCCTCGGCCAGAATGCCGCCGCCACAGCCCACATCAAGTACCGTTTTGTCTTGTAGACCGCCTACAAGCCCTTTGATCCATTCGAGTCTGAGCGGATTAATAGCGTGCAGTGGTTTGAATTCGCTATTGGGATCCCACCAGCGTGAGGCAAGTGCGCTGAACTTGTCTAGTTCTGCCTGGTCAACGTTGGAGGAGGGGCGTGGAGCGTCGGAGGACATATGGCTAATCGCCTATAAAACAGCAAAATGAAAAAAGGCCCCGCAAGCGAGGCCTTTCTGAGTCGGAATAAGCGCTGGCAGAGCCAGCCTTACCCAATCAACATCAAGAATTACTTCTTGCTGCCGATGATTTCGACGTCTACGCGACGGTTCTTAGCACGACCGGCTGCTGTACGGTTGTCAGCGACTGGCTGTGACTTGCCTTTACCCGAAGCGGTGATGCGGTTAGCAGCAACGCCTTTGGTAACCAAGTAAGCTTTGACAGCTTCTGCACGGCGAACCGACAGGGCTTGGTTGTAAGCATCAGAACCGATCGAGTCAGTGTGACCGATGGCGATGATGGTTTCGAGGTTGATGGCGTTTGAGCGCTCAACAACTTGGTCGAGCAGCTTGCGGCCTTCAGGTTTGACGATCGACTTGTCAAAGTCAAACAGAGCTTCGGCTTTGATCGAAACTTTGTCTGCCATTGGCTGAGCTGTCTTCTTGACACACTCGGCAGCTGCCGTTGCTGGTGTCCAGAAGTTGTCCTGCCAGCAGAGTTCATTGGAACCGTTCTTCCAAATGAGCTCGTTAGAGCCGTTCTTCCAATTGTCTACTGTTTGTGCGGAAGCGACGCCAGTTGCCGAAATAGCAGCAAAGGCGAGTGCCAGAGCGAATTTGGAGGGCTTGTTCATGTTTCTCCTCGATTGAGCTTGAAGCTGGATAAGTGACTCGCAGCGAACTCCCGCCGCAAATGTAAAAAAAAATACATCAGGTAACCAGTATAACAAAGCAGCGAGCACGTTCAAAAGAGCTTACTCACTGGGTTTCCTGCGTGCTGATTGGAATCTTACGGCATTTGGGGAACTTTGGCGAAGTTAATGCATCACTTGAACCCCGGAACTGCGTATTTCTACCCCCCGAACCCCTTTGCTGTTGGTTTTTGGCAACAACAAACCCCATTTTTACAAGCTTTTCTCCTTTGCTGGGCGCAGAGCCGCTTTTTCGCCACAGAACGTTGTATTCGCATTCTTTGTTTAGGCATAGCCCGAAACACGGGTCGGCTACCTAATTAGAGGGTGGCGGCGGTGTAGAATCCAAGGTTTACCTTTAGACCCGATTTCGGGGTTCTCAACCGCTGTCTTTTGTTGCGAAATTTATGGATTCCTTTGCCAAGGAAACTCTTCCGATATCCCTCGAAGAAGAAATGCGCCGGAGTTATCTCGACTACGCAATGAGCGTAATCGTGGGGCGCGCCCTCCCGGATGTCCGGGATGGTCTCAAGCCCGTGCACCGTCGCGTATTGTTCGCGATGCATGAACTCAACAACGACTGGAATCGTGCGTACAAAAAATCCGCGCGTATCGTTGGTGACGTCATTGGTAAGTATCACCCGCATGGAGACCAGGCGGTATACGACACAATCGTACGTATGGCCCAAGATTTCTCATTGCGCTATATGTTAGTAGACGGGCAGGGTAACTTCGGTTCGATCGACGGCGATAACGCTGCGGCGATGCGATACACCGAGATCCGCTTGTCAAAGATCGCCCATGAGTTGCTTGCGGACATCGATCAAGAAACCGTTGATTTCGGACCGAACTACGACGGCAGCGAACAGGAGCCGTTGCTCTTGCC
>JBEDEU010000260.1:0-3415 GCA_041175585.1 Pseudomonadota bacterium
GCCCTGAGACACTCAAATACGCGAGCAAACTAGGCATTGCCTTTCAATTGACCAACATCATTCGCGACGTTGGTGACGACGCACGTCGTGGGCGCATCTATCTGCCGATTAGTGATCTACAAAAATATGAGGTGCGTGCAGCCGATATTTTAAATAGTCAATATTCAGAAAAGTTTGCGGCGCTCATGGCCTTTGAAGCTTCCCGTGCACGCGCGCTTTATCGCGAAGCAATTGAGGCTCTTCCGCCCAACGAACAGCGCGCTCAGCGCCCTGGCCTGATGATGGCCGCGATTTATTATGCGCTGCTTGATGAAATCGAGCATGAAAACTGGCAAGTCCTACATCAGCGTATTTCGTTAACCCCAGTACGCAAGCTCTGGCTGGCCTGGAAAAATTTTGTTGGGGCAGGACGCAGCATCGTCAAACAAATCCGTCGGACGGAACTCAGCGCGTGAATGTCGCAGTTATTGGCGCTGGATGGGCGGGACTCGCCGCCGCCGTTGCCCTGAAGCAGGCAGGTGCTCACGTCACAGTATTTGAGGCGTCGGGCACACCCGGCGGTCGTGCTCGAGGTGTAAGCGACGTACAGTTAGGGACTATCGACAACGGTCAACACCTAATGTTGGGTGCGTACACCGAATCTCTGGCCCTTATCCAGCAACTCTCCCCAGAGCTCCCCGAACATGCATTGGTTGTGCGGCTCCCCCTCACACTTGAAAGCGCAGACGGAAGCTTTCGCTTACGCGCGCCGCACCTCATCGCGCCCTTGCACCTCGCGTGGGCACTAAGTTTCGCCCAAGGGCTCACGCTGAGCGATCGTGCGCGTGCCTTGAGCATGGCGGTGACGATACGACTCCAGGGCTGGAAAGCTCCCACTGGCCAAAGCGTGCGCGAGCTGCTCTCCGAACACAAGCAAACAGACACGCTCATACGCAGACTCTGGGAGCCGCTTTGTTTAGCCGCGCTTAATACACCGCTGCAAGAAGCATGTGCGCAATTGTTTCTCAATGTCTTACGCGATGGATTAGGCGGTGCACGCAGTCACTCGGATTTGATTATTCCTCGCGTTGATCTCTCGTCGCTTTGGCCAGCGGTCGCGGCACAGCACGTGACGATGCGCTACCGCCATATTGTGCGTCAAGTAAAACCGGATCAACACGGCATTTATGTAGACAACGAATATTTCGATGCATGCGTGCTGGCTGTACCGCCCTATGCCGCCCGTCGCATCCTTGCAGAGTGTCTAGACAGCACAGACTCTGACAGTGTTGCACTCCGTCATGTACTAGAGCGTTTTGAGTATCGCGCCATCGCGACCATTACGCTACAGCTTGATAGACCGTGGTCGTTACCCAAGCCACTCATGATGTTGGATGAGAACAAAGCCAAGCACCAGTATGGACAATGGGTGTTTACGCGCCCCGACCAGCCAGACCAAGTGACTATTGTTGTGAGCGACACACCTGATTTACTCAAAGTGGATCGTGGCGCCCTCATAGACGCGATCGCATCACAAATCCGCTCGCAATGTCTCAAGCATCCCAAGGCGAGTGTTGCGCTTCCTAACGTTGTTCACCATCGACTCATTGTCGAAAAGCGTGCCACCTTTGATGCATGCGTTGGATTGCAAAGACCAGGTGCTCAGACCAAATGGCCCAGACTCGTCTTAGCAGGGGATTGGACAGACACCGGATACCCAGCAGTCCTGGAGGGTGCAGTGCGCAGCGGTTCACATGCGGCAAGGACTGTTTTGAAAAATGTCGCTAGCCACGCAGGGTCTGAACAGTCATCAAACCTAGGAACGTCAGCGCTAACGACCCGAGCAGACTAACACCAGAATAAAGCGCAGCGGCAGCAATGCGGCCCTCTTCTAGAAACGCCACAGTCTCTGCAGAAAACGTTGAGAACGTTGTCAGGCCACCAAGCAAACCGGTGATGAGGAACAAACGCCAAAACGGTGGCAACGCGGGCAATGTCGAGAAAAATCCAAAGGCTAAACCCACCAGATAGCCGCCTACGAGGTTGGCCGCGAGAGTCCCCCAAGGCATCGCATTACCTGGCTGATTCAACCAAACTGCCAACATCCAACGCAACCACGCCCCCACGGCGGCCCCAAGGCCGACCGCCATAAAGTGCAGGGGTGTAAAGAACTGCATCATCAGACGCTTGCATGCTCTGTAATGTAAGCGCGAACACTTGCGACATCGCAGGGCAAGACCGTTACTTTTTGCGGTAAGGATTCCAGATTTTCTAGGCCTGGCGGGACTGGAGCTGGAACGCCAAGCGCTTCCTGAATCACCTCAGAGAACTTGGCTGGCAAGGCAGTTTCCAAGACCAGCATTGGAATGCCTGGCTCAGTGAAATCTGCTGCAACCTTCACACCGTCAGCCGTGTGCGGGTCAATCAGCACTCCGGTTTTTTCTTTCACAGCACGTATCGTGTCGAGACGATTCTGATGAGTACTGTAGCCCGCAACAAATCCATACTTACGCTCGAACTCAGGCAAGTAGGCAGACAAATCAAAATGTCCATTTGTGGAGAGCTCGCGCCACAATCCCGCCACACGCTCAGGATCGCGCCCGACCAGATCAAACACGAAACGCTCAAAGTTCGATGCACGTGAAATATCCATCGAAGGACTTGAGGTCGCATAGGTTTGTGCCGCCGCACGCGGACGATAGATACCGGTACGGAAAAACTCTTCCAGCACATTGTTTTCGTTTGTCGCCAACACCAAACGACGAATTGGCAGACCCATCATGCGCGCAATGTGGCCCGCAAGGATATTGCCAAAGTTGCCTGATGGGACACTAAAAGAAACCTGCTGACCCGAGGCTGTTGTCGCACGCAGCCAACCGTGAAAGTAATAAACAACCTGCGCTGCGATACGCGCCCAGTTAATCGAATTGACTGCCCCTAGGCGATACTGGGACTTGAACGGCAAGTCGCTTGCCAAGGCTTTCACCACGTCTTGCGCCTCGTCAAACACACCTTTCACGGCAATGTTGTGAATGTTCGCATCCTGCAGGGAATACATCTGGGCGCGCTGAAACGCACTCATGCGACCATGGGGTGACAGCATAAACACCGCCACAGCATCCTTGCCGCGCATCGCGTATTCCGCTGCTGAGCCTGTATCGCCCGAGGTGGCACCTAAAATATTGAGCGTCGTATTCCGTTGGCGCAATACATAAGGGAAGACCTGCCCAAGAAATTGCATGGCCATGTCTTTGAAGGCTAGCGTCGGCCCCTCTGAGACACATAGCAACGACAACCCATTATTTAAGGCCTTAAGCGGAACAATCGCCTCTGTCTTGAAAGACTCTTTGCAATACGCAGCACGCGTCATCGCTTGCAGGTCTGCCCGCCCAATATCAGACACAAATAAACCAAGCACTTCAGCGGCTAAGGCGTG
>JBEDEU010000261.1:0-3351 GCA_041175585.1 Pseudomonadota bacterium
TCAACGGTCGCTGGATCAAAGGCAGGATCGTATTCACGCACCAAGTCAGATAACACCTGAGCAAGCTCAGGTGTTTGCTTTCCCATCACCTTGATGGGAAAAGCACACGGGTACTTGATCAACGACTCTTGTTCAGGCGCAGTCATGTTTACAGTGCAGCAATACGCGCATCGTAAGCAGCACGCAGCTTCTGGAAGACTGGGCCAGGTTTGCCGGCGCCGACAGGCTTGCCATCGAGCTGAACAATGGCCAGCACTTCACGGGTCGCCGAAGACATCAGGATTTCGTCTGCGGCCTGAACCTCTTCTTGCTTGACCACACGTAACTCAAAAGGAATACCGGCCTCTTTGCAGAGCTCTTCTAGCAAGCCGTAACGGATACCTTCGAGCACCAGATTATCTTTGAGCGGAGCAACCAGTTTGCCCTGTTGGATCACCCAAATATTGCACGATGCGCCTTCGGTGAGGTTGCCGTTGCGAAATTGAATGACCTCATCGACACCCGCATTGACGGCGGCCTGTTTAGCCAGCACGTTACCGAGCAAGGACACCGATTTGATATCGCAATGCAGCCAGCGCTCGTCAGGGATACTGACAGAGGTCAGACCTTTCTCGCGGACAGCGGCTGAAGGTGGTGTCATTGGAGCCACCATTGCAAAGACAGTGGGCTGCACGGGTGGCACGGGGAAGGCGTGATCACGCTTGGCCACACCGCGGGTCACCTGGATGTAGACCATGCTGGTTGGCTCGCTGTTGCGATCCGTCAGCTCTTTAACCAGGGCTTCCCACTGCGCCTTGCTCATAGGGTTCTGGATCTGCAACTTGGCAAGACTGCGCTCCAGACGCGCTAAATGCTGCGCCATACGGAAGGTCTTGCCGTTATAGATCGGCACGACTTCATAGATGCCATCACCAAAAATAAAACCGCGATCGAGTACCGAAATCTTTGCCTCGGACAACGGTCCGAAGACACCGTTCACATAAACGGTTGGATTGCCCGAAACACCTTGAATCAACATGTTCTGCACCATTTGTTCTGCTCTCTGCGTTCAATTGATTATTAGAAAATTATTCAGACTTACGGAACCACAACTTGACGGTATCAACTGTTCGGCCAACAAAGCCTGCGCGTTCAACCGCCTCCAACACTTCAAGCGGCTCAGAGCGCAACAACTTATTATCCAGCATCAAGGTCAGCGTACCGACCTTCTCGCCCGCACCGAGCGGCGCAAGCAGTGGGTCTGGGCGCTTGGCGATTGGCTTAACATCACCGGCACGGCCGCGCGGCACCGTCACCCACAATGGGGTCGACACACCTAGCTTAGCTTCGTCGGTTTTACCTTGCCAGACGCGTGCCTCAACCGCTGGCTGCGACTTATCAAAAATCTTGATCGTCTCAAAGTTCTGGAACGTCCAGTTCAAGATCTTGAGGCTTTCTTCCGCGCGCGTGGCCATGCTGTCAGAGCCGACCAGCACTGTGATCACACGACGATCACCCCGCTTAGCGGTTGCAACCAGGCAATAGCCAGCGGCATCGGTGTGGCCAGTCTTCATGCCATCCACCGACGGATCCGCCCACAACAAGCGATTGCGGTTGGACTGCTTAATCTTGTTGTACGTGAACTCACGCATTGAGTAATACGGAAAATAATCCGGATGATCATTGATCATGCGACGCGCGATGATGGCAAGATCACGTACAGTGGTGACATGTTCAGGATCAGGCAAACCGGTTGCATTCTTGAACACGGTATTGACCATGCCCATGCGCGCTGCTTCTTTGTTCATGGTGTCAACAAAGGCAGCCTCGCTGCCCGACACCGCTTCGGCCAAGGCCACCGAGGCATCGTTGCCTGACTGAATGATGACGCCCTTGACCAACTCATCGACGGTCACGGGTTTGCGCGGTTCAATAAACATACGCGAACCACGCGTCTTCCAGGCTACGTTTGAAACGTTGGCTTGTTGCTCAAGTGTCAGGCGCTTTTCTTTAATTGCCGTAAACGCCACATACGCCGTCATGATCTTGGTCAGAGAGGCCGGTTCAATTTTCTGATCAGCATTGGACGAAGCGACAATTTGTCCGCTCGTCACGTCGACCGTAATCCAGGCACGCGCTGCAATGGTCGGCACAGGTACGCTCGACATTTCACCGACTTGCACGGGTGTCAGAGGTGATGGCGTCTTCGCTGAAACGGCTGCTTCGGAGGGTGCTGGCTTGGCTGGGGCTGCGGGCTCTGCTTTAGGAGCCGTCTCGCCCTTGCCTTTTGCGGCAGGCTTCGTCGCCGGGGTCGAAGAATTTTGGGCGTGGACTTGCGGCGAACTAACCGCCAGCGATAACACCACAGCTGCGCCAGCAAGCGTCAGAACACTTGCGCGCAATGCGCCACGGACTGCTAAAAATAGGGGCTCGGACATGGCTGAGGTCTTCAAACAACGTAACAACCTCATTATAGGCATTCCAACCCAGCGCGCTAGGGTAATGCCTTCAGTCTTGTCTGTACTAATTGTCTTAGTACGAGCAGTTTGCCGTGAAAGAAATGCCCAGCCTCCGGGATCACAACAACCGGCATCCCGATCGGGCGAGCCCACTCCATGACTTCTGACAGGGGCACGACCTCGTCGTTCTCGCCGTGGATCACCAGCGCATCTTCCGGTGCCTTGGCATCGTTATGCCGAAAACGTAGGGCCGCAGAACCCGTCAAAATGACGATGTTTGGCAAGTTCTTCTGCAATTTCTCCCACTGGGCATACAACTGCACACCAATAGACGTCCCAAACGAGAATCCACCCAAGACCCAGGGCTTCGCGGCGATCTCGGGATAGCGCACCCGAAACTGCTCAACCAGCGCAGCCATATCTTGTAGTTCGCCCTTGCCGTGGTCGAATGAGCCACCCGACGTACCAATTCCGCGGAAATTAGGGCGGATGGCAAGCAACCCTTGCTGCACGCATGCCCGCGCAAGCGTCGTCACCACTTTATTGTCGCGCGTCCCGCCCTGGGAAGGATTGGGATGCAAAATCAAGGCCCAGCCTGTGGGGGCACCCTCGGGCCAATCGAGCGCGCAGTCGATGACACCAGCTAAGCCGTCAAAAGTTGTGGTTTCAGTATGTGCGGGCATAAATCTACTAAGGTTTCAGAAAAGGGGTCAGCCATTGTGCCACTTGTTCAGCGGCCTGGTCCGTCGCTAGGCGCAGGGCCTGGGCACCACCTGCGGCATCCTGCGAAGTCGCAGGCACTTTGATGTCGAGCAGTTTTTGCGCGACGACGCGGTTGTTGCGCAGTAAGACCGCTTGCATAATCAGCACGCCCTGGCTCGATTTACCGTCAGGCGTGAATAGTTGCTCAAAA
>JBEDEU010000262.1:0-3351 GCA_041175585.1 Pseudomonadota bacterium
GGTCGCTATCTCACCTTGAGACGTCCAGAGGAGTTGGCCGGGCACTGTATGGAGGGGCTTGATCCGGATTTTGTGCGCCGCGTCAAAGCGGGCGACATCATCGTGGCGGGTCGCAATTTTGGCTCGGGCTCGTCGCGGGAGCACGCACCCATTGCAATCCGTGCTGCAGGCATTTCTTGTGTCGTTGCTACGAGCTTTGCCCGCATTTTTTATCGCAATGCGATCAATATCGGGCTGCCCGTATTTGAATGCCCGGAACTTGTTGCCGCGGTGAGCTCTGGCGACCGTGTGGACGTTGACCTTGTCGAAGGTGCGTTTACCGTGGGTGCAAGGCGCTTTGAAACACCTCCTTTGCCGGCTGTCATACAGTCAATCGTGGATGCACAGGGACTCGTTCCTTTTATCGCCCAAGAATTTAAGCGGCGCGCAGCCGATGGGGCAAACCGATGAGGTTTCAAAGTCGTTGGTTTTGGGTAGCCGCCGCTGCCTTGGTTGCCTTGAATCTTTTCGTGTACTTCTGGTGGGCGAATCGTCCTTTAGTCACGATTAAAACGACTGAAATTAACCGCGATCTCGTCGCGGGCTTGCGTAGTGAGGCAGAGCGGCTCCAACAAATCCTTGACGCCGCCTGCGGTACGCCTGGGCTAGATTCGTACAAACGTGGTGAGATCGGCCCGGTTCAGTCCAATGGGTCGCCCACGGTTACACCTCCCGCCGAGCCGAGCGCATCGGTGCTCGCGCAAGACAAACTTGTGGCGCTACTCGAGGCGGCAACTGTTAGAGTCCTGGTATTTGGTGCCGACAATAAGTTTCAGGGGCATGGAACAGGATTTTTTATTGATCAAAACACACTCGTGACAAATCGGCATGTGATCGAAAACGGTCGTTCGTTCGCGATCACGAGTCGTGTTCTGGGTAAAGAGCCGATTCCGGTTCGTCTGATCGCAGCGACGCGTGACTCGGAATACACCAACCCAGACTTCGCAATTTTGCGCGCAGAAAAAGTACCACCGGGGGCAGCCAAGCTTGCTATTGCAACGGAGCCTCAGGTTCTACAGACCGTCGTTGCTGCGGGCTATCCCAGTTCAGATATACGCGTGGATGCTGATGTAGTGACACCGAATACCGTGTTTTCTCAGGGCGAGGTCAGTGTGCTTCAGCGTCAGCGGAACAACATGGTGTTGGTCCTACACACAGCCAAAATCGCGACAGGTAGTTCAGGAGGACCGCTAGTAAATCGTTGTGGGAATGTGGTGGGGGTGAACACTTTCATTGGAGCCCAAGAAGACAAGTTCAGTGACCGTTCTTTGTATGCACTGTCTGCTGCGGCGTTGCGCACATTCTTAGATCAGAGTGGGCAGTCTTATACAAAAATGTCGAGCGAATGCGCCTCGGCGCCAAAAAACTGACGCCAACGGACAGAGACGATTCATTATGCAAACTTTGCCAGTGGTCACCCAGCGAAAGCTCATAGACGTTAAAGGAATTAACGGGCAACCGGTTTTTACCTATTACCAGCAGTTAGTTAGCCTGTTACAACGCGACGCAAGTCAGCCGTCATTGACGACTTTTTTTGCGGAGCCAGTGGTCAATGCGCTCAAGGGTGAGATCGCATGGTCAACGAAATTGTCGGGCGAGGTGAGGGCGTTTGACACTCTGAGTGCGCCTGAAAAAATAAGTGTTGCAGAGCGCCTTTCGTCGAACTGTCAGCGAGTTCGTGCGCTTGCGCAGCAAATTTCCGGTGCTGGCGGATCCACGGCCTCCGCACACGGAGCACAAGCGTTACTCGCGATGCTTAGTACACCGGATGCGCTGAATTCTATATTTCTGGTGGGTGACCAGCTTGTCATCGCGCAATGGGGTTGCATACCATATGGTGATAAGTCGTCGGAATTCGATATTGATAAGCGCTTTGCCAAAGCGTTTCGTCCAGCAGAAAAAATCGTAGCGGCTCACCAGACGAAATCCGAGCCTTCGGGAGTGGTGACCGCATTTGTGCCTTGGCTCGTCTTGCTGCTCTTACTGTTGATCTTGCTCGTAGGTTTGACGAATCGGCAGTGGATTGGCTGGGTTGTTGAAGGATCAACGTCACAAGAGGAAGTGGCTCTGCGCACGCGGATTGATCAACTATGGACGCAGATTGGTATCAAGGCCAAGTCTTGTCCGCCACTCGTGTCAGAGCGCCCAGCGCCTGCTCCGCTCCCACCTGTCGCAACGGCTCCTGCACCGGCTGAAGCCAACACAGTAAGTAGCTCCGAGATTGATCGGCGCTTGCAGGCCAACGAGGTAGAGCAGGGCAAGTACATAAACGTTGCGCTTGCCTGGCAAGGTGAGGCTGACCTTGACTTGATCGTGGCAGAACCAAATGGTGTCTCAATTAGCATGTACAAGGATCATGTTAAGAAATCAACGAGTGGTGGCAGTTTAGATATCGATGCCAATGCATGTCAGAAGATGTCGGGTTGCGCGACCCGTCCTGACCCGATTGAAAATATTTCCTGGAATGAGAAGCCCGCGAGTGGTCGATATCAGGTTCGCGTCAATATGTTTAGCGCCAATACACCCATGGCTGAAAGGAAAGATGTTCCCTTCACCGTTGTAGTGACTATTGAGGGTAAGAAAAACACCTATGAAGGGGTCGTAAAAGTCAGCGACATGGTGTGTGCCGAGCGCTGTCACAGCAAAGCCCCGATCAATATCGCTTTTTTTGTTGTTCCCTAAATATGACTAATGGCTCATTAGATTCATCCGCGCCATCGATGTCTGGCAGCAAGGCACACCGACTTGCAGTGGCCCGTACCCTCAATGATTTCACACCAGAGAAAATCCTAGATATCTGCTGTGGTGATGGATGGTTAACAAGCGCGTTGACTTACCCGGCAGCCATTGATGGCATGGATTTTTATGCCTCAGCACCAAAAGGGTATAGCCAGTTCGTTCATGCTGATTTCAACGCAGGGGTCCCCGAGGCACTTGGAAGTTATGACGCGATTGTGTGCTGCGAGGCGATGGGCTACCTGCAAAATCCAGGTCTGTTTGTCCAGAGCGTACGCCGCCATTTAAACCCTCGCGGCCGTTTCATCTTGTCCGTGCCTAATCCTAACTACGTTGGTGCGCGCCTAAATCACTTGATTCAAGGTTATCCAAGGTCTTACTCTTGGTTTGCCCAAAATGATACGCCAGAGCCTCATATGCCCTGGCTGAGTCTTGGTTTGTTTCAGCTCTGGCTGCTGCTGGGGTTAAATGGGTTTGAAGATATTTCGGTGCACGAAGTCGATGAGCCCAAACCCCGTAGAGTGTGGGAACACGGATTAGGTTGGTTAGTCAAAAACTATGCGCGACGACAGCTAC
>JBEDEU010000263.1:0-3324 GCA_041175585.1 Pseudomonadota bacterium
AATATGCCTCTCGTTTAGCCCTGAACTGAGGGTTAAACAA
Source organism: Pseudomonadota bacterium (assembly GCA_041175585.1). Lineage (GTDB taxonomy): Bacteria > Pseudomonadota > Gammaproteobacteria > Burkholderiales > Burkholderiaceae_B > Zwartia. The sequence continues at coordinate 41 of JBEDEU010000263.1, forward strand.
CCTGAAATGGATTAACCCACGCCCATGGCTCTCACCGACCAAGAAGTCGTCCGTATCGCCCGCCTGGCAAGGCTGCACCTTACAGAGGCACAGCAAACGCAGGCTAAAACGGATCTGAACAAGATTCTAGGCATCATTCAAACCTTACAAGCGGTCGACACAACCGGCGTGGAGCCCCTAGCGCACCCACTGTCAGCCGTAACAGAGGTGTCTTTGCGCCTGCGCGACGACCAGGTTACGGAAATATCATCCGTCGAACGACGCGAGGCACTGATGGCAAACGCCCCCGGCTCCGCCCAAGGCTTGTTTCTGGTTCCAAAGGTGATTGAATAAGATGTCTAACACCCTGCTCCAGTTCAAATCCCTAGCCCAGCTAGGCCAGGCGCTTTCCACGCGCAAGCTCAGTGCGACTGAGCTTGCCCAAGATTGCCTTAAGCAGATTCATGATCAGAATGCACTGAACGCTTTTGTGCACGTGGATGCCGAACTAACCCTCGCGCAAGCCCGCTTGGCCGATGCTGCCATCGCAGCCGGTACGGCCGGACCACTGACAGGAATCCCAATCGCACACAAAGACTTATTTGTGACAGAAGGATGGCGCAGCACAGCGGGCAGCAATATGCTTAAAGACTACGTCAGCCCGTTTGATGCAACGGTCGTGCGCAAGCTGCGCGAGGCCGGTTGCGTCAGTCTCGGAAAACTCAATTGCGATGAATTCGCGATGGGTTCAGGTAATGAGCATTCCGCGTTCGGACCTGCCCGCAACCCGTGGGATCCAAGCGCGGTCCCCGGCGGATCTTCAGGCGCATCTGCGGCGGCCGTCGCAGCAAAACTAGTGATGGCGACCACCGGTACAGACACGGGTGGCTCAGTCCGACAACCAGCGGCCCTTTGCGGTGTCAGCGGTATTAAGCCCACCTACGGCGCGGTATCGCGCTACGGAATGATTGCTTACGGCTCGAGCCTGGATCAAGCAGGTCCGCTTGCAGCGAGTGCGGCAGATCTAGTCGAACTACTCGACACGATGAGCGGATTCGACCACCGCGACGCAACAAGCGCCGAACAATGTCAGGGCGTTGCAAATGCGCCCGGACGGATCCGCAGTGAATATCAATCAGCCAACGCACAATACGCAGCGCAGGGCGCACAGCCACTGAAGGGTCTTCGTATCGGCGTTCCACGCGAATATTTCGGCGAAGGCCTTAATAATGAAGTCGCACAAGCGGTCGAAGCTGCCATCGCCCAATTTGAAGCGCTCGGTGCCAAACGCGTTGACATCTCATTGCCACGCACGCAGCTTTCTATCCCTGCTTACTATGTAATTGCTCCCGCCGAGGCCTCAAGCAATCTGTCACGCTATGACGGTGTGCGCTACGGACATCGCAGCGAGAGCTACACCGACCTCGCTGATATGACTGCGCGTTCGCGTGCTGAAGGCTTTGGCCCGGAAGTACAACGCCGCATCCTGATCGGCACTTACGTTCTGTCGCATGGCTACTACGACGCTTACTACCTGCAAGCACAACGCCTACGCCGCATGATTGCCGATGATTTTCAAGCTGCGCTGACCGCACACTGTGACGTCATCATGGGCCCTGTTACCCCCACGGTCGCCGCACCGATTGGGCATAGCCAGGACGACCCCACCGCTGACTGGTTAGCCGATGTCTACACACTTGGTTTAAACCTGGCAGGTTTACCTGGGATGTCGATTCCTTGTGGCTTTGGTCGTGGTGCCTCAGGGCGACAACTCCCTGTTGGCCTGCAAATCATTGGTAACTATTTTGATGAAGGGCGCCTACTTGCCATCGCGCATCAATATCAACAGATAACCGACTGGCATCAACGTATTGCGGGGCAAGCATAATGGCATGGGAAATCGTCATCGGACTCGAAACGCATACGCAACTTTCGACCCAGACCAAAATTTTTTCTGGAAGCAGCACCCACTACGGTGCACTGCCCAATACTCAAGCGAACGAAGTTGATCTCGCTCTGCCTGGCTCTCTACCGGTGATGAACCGGGCTGCAGTAGATCGGGCGATACGCTTTGGCTTGGCCGTCGGGGCAACTGTCGCTCCGCGCTCAATCTTTGCACGCAAAAATTACTTTTACCCTGACTCTCCAAAAAACTATCAGATTAGTCAGTTTGAAATCCCCGTTGTACTCGGGGGATCACTGAGCTTTTTTGTTGGCGATACCGAAAAGACAGTCAACCTGACGCGCGCGCACCTAGAAGAAGATGCTGGCAAGTCATTACACGACAACTTCGTCGGGCCACATGGCGAATCCTCCAGTGGCATTGATCTCAACCGCGCAGGCACACCGTTACTAGAAATCGTCTCTGAGCCAGAGATGCGCTCGGCAGCAGAGGCAGTGGCTTATGCCAAAGCCTTGCATAGCCTAGTCGTTTGGCTAGGCATTTGTGATGGCAACATGCAAGAGGGTTCCTTTCGCGTTGATGCCAACGTTTCGGTCCGCCCAGAGGGTCAAAAAGAGTTCGGCACGCGTTGTGAAATCAAAAACGTGAACTCGTTCCGTTTTCTCGAGCGTGCGATTCAGTATGAGGTCCGCCGTCAAATCGAGTTGATCGAGGACGGTGGCAAAGTGGTCCAAGAGACCCGCCTGTATGACTCGGACCGCGACGAAACACGTAGCATGCGCAGCAAAGAGGACGCGCACGATTACCGCTACTTTCCGGACCCGGACCTCCCTCCCCTTGTTATCGCAGCAAGCTGGATTGAAGAAGTTCGTCAATCGATGCCCGAGCTTCCGAGCGCTTTGCGCGAACGTTTCGTCAGCGAGTATGGTCTGGCTGCCGTCGATGCGGCACAACTCTCAAGCAGCCGCGAGTTGGCCGGATATTTCGAAGAGCTTGCGCAAGCTCTTCCTGCCGGACAGGCAAAGCTAGCTGCGAACTGGATGATGGGTGAAGTGTCAGCCACACTGAACCGCGAAGAAAAAACGATTGCGCAATGTCCAGTCAGCGCCAAGGCGCTTGCCGCGCTACTCACACGCATTATTGACGGCACGATTTCAAACAAGATCGCACGTGATGTGTTTTCTGCAATGTGGCTTGGCGAGCATGATGGTCAAGCCGATGCCATCATTCAAGCAAAAGGCCTGACGCAGATTAACGATACCGGCGCGATCTCCGCGATGATTGACGCAGTGTTAGCAGAGCAAGCAGCAATCGTGGCTGAATATCGCGCTGGCAAGCAAAAGGCATTTAACTCGCTTGTCGGACAAATCATGAAGGCCGCCAAGGGTAAAGCAAACCCTCA
>JBEDEU010000264.1:0-3315 GCA_041175585.1 Pseudomonadota bacterium
CACGTTCAATTTTTACCACGCTCGCCATTGCCCTCGCTACGCCGTGTGCGTTGCATGCGGAGACGATCTCAGTTGTGACGTCCTTCCCCAAAGAACTCACCACAGCATATAAGAAGGCCTATGAGGCCAAATATCCCTCAGATACCGTTGAAATTCTTAATAAAAACACTGCTGCCGGTATCGCATATGTGCGTGAACAGGCGCCGGGATCACGTGTAGAGATTTTCTGGGCCTCGGCACCGGATGCCTTCGAAGTCTTGTCCCAACAAAAAATGTTGGTGAACATCGGTCCTGGCAATCCCGACATCCCGACCAAGATTGGCAACTACCCTGTCAATGATCCAAACGGGTTCTATCGCGGCCAGGCTCTTGCAGGGTATGGTTTGATGTGGAACACCCGTTACATGAAGGCTAACAAGCTGCCCGCCCCAAAAGAGTGGGCGGACTTGGTCAAGCCTATTTACTTTAGTCACGTCGCCACCTCCAGCCCTTCTCGTTCAGGCACAACGCACCTAACCGTAGAAACCATTCTTCAAGGTGAAGGCTGGACAAAGGGCTGGGCACAAATTATGGCCATCAGCGGTAACTGTGCTGCGATCACTGAACGCAGCTTCGGTGTTCCAGATGGTGTCTCAAATGGTCAGTTCGGCATCGGTTTGGTAATCGACTTCTTTGGCTTGGCGGCAAAAAATTCAGGCATGCCAGTAGAGTTTGTATACCCATCCGTTACTTCAATTGTCCCAGCCAATATTGCCTTGATTGACGGTGCAAAATCGCCTGAAGCTGGCAAACGCTTTATCGAGTTCACGCTATCACCCGAAGGGCAACAACTACTTCTTGATAAACAAATTAGCCGCTTGCCGGTCCTTCCAGCAACATACAGCAAAGCGCCTGCTGGTTATCCTAATCCCTTCAGCGGAACGATCCAGGCAAAGGTGAATTTTGACTCCCAACTTTCAGAAGCGCGTTATATGGTCGTGCGCTCACTCTTTGACCAAATGATTACCTTCCGCCACAAAGAACTCGTTGCCGCGACAAAAGCCATTCACGACGCAGAGAAGCGCCTGGGAGGCAAAGCTAGCGCACAGCTCGATGAAGCGCGTCAGCTAGCCTTCTCTCCAGCAGTCGATGAAAAGCAAATTCAGGACAAAGCTCTGCTTGCTCTATTTAAGAGCAATAAGTCCGATGCCGAGGCGTCACGGGCAAAGGCAAAAATCGAAGAAGAATGGGCTACACGCGCTAAAGCAAATTACGCACGTGCAATCACCCTCGCTAATTCTGCCAAGTAGTCGAGACTGTATTGAAGCGCCATAGTCTGGGCCTAACCGCAATCGCAATCGCTATTGCGGTTTTTTTAGCTGTCTTTCTTATCAGCCCCATTGTCTCGGTTATTTACACCGCTTTCTCTGACGGGCATGGGGGGCTCACACTCTCTCACTTCTTTGCATTCTTTGAAATCTCATTGATGCGAGAATCATTTGCCAACAGCCTGTTTGTCGCCGGAATGACGGTGCTTGGTGCCACTCTGATCGCAATTCCGCTTGCATACCTGACGATGCGATTTCAGTTTCGTGGGGCAGTGTTAATCCAAACTCTGGGCGTATTGCCTCTAGTCATGCCAGCCTTTGTGGGCGCAGCTGCAATGCAGCTGATCTTCGGGCGCTCAGGTGCAGTCAATCTTATTTTGATGGACCTGTTTGGTTTCAGCATTCCCGTTATGGAAGGCTTGAGTGGCATCATTTTTGTGGAGACGCTGCATTACTTTCCATTTATCCTACTCAATCTTTCTGCGTCACTCGCTACGATTGATTCGTCTATGGAGGAGGCAGGCCAGAACCTCGGTGCATCGGGGTGGCGGTTATTTAGCAAGATTATTTTTCCACTCGCACTACCAGGCTACATCGCGGGGGCATCTCTTGTCTTTATCAAGGTGTTCGATGACCTGGGTACTCCACTCGTCTTAAACGTCACAAATATGCTTGCTCCCCAGGCATATTTACGCGTCACATCAATCGGGATTGAAGACCCAATCGGCTACGTCATCTGCGTCATACTCGTACTATTTTCTATTGCCGCAATGGGGGGGTCTTGGTGGTTCGTGAAGCGACGGGACTACGCACTGATTTCACGCGGTGGCGCGCAGGCCCCAAAACGCAAGCTGACATCATGGCAAAGTGTTATGGCCTATGGCTGGATCATTGGCATACTCATGCTCGTCCTTTCCCCGCATTTGGGCATTTTGCTGATGTCTCTGTTTAAGGTTTGGAGCTTCAGTATTCTTCCAGAGCACTTTACCTTCGCGCACTATCTGACTATTTTTAGTGATGCGAAACAGATGATCTGGAACACAATTCTGTATTGCGGTCTTGCAGCTATCATCGATGTCATCTTGGGGGCAGCGATTGCCTATATCGTGATCCGTACCCAAATCCCTGGTCGACAAATCTTGGATCATCTCGTGACGGTTGCTTTAGCGATGCCAGGCTTAGTTTTGGGCATTGGTTACCTTCGCACATTTCGAGGAATCGAGCTCCCCTTTGGTGCGGGAGCCTTGACTGCGAGTTGGTTGATTTTCGTCTTGGCGTACTCGGTCAGACGTCTACCCTACGCGCTGAGATCCTGTATGGCGGCGCTCACACAAGTACACCCTGCACTTGAAGAGGCCGCTGAGAACGTTGGCGCAAGCCGCTGGCGCATTATTCGGAGAATTGTTCTCCCCCTCATGATGGGTGGTCTTCTTGCTGGATTCGTCACCAGCTTCATCACAGCAGCTGCAGAAATTTCGGAAACAATCCTGTTAACAAGTAAAGAAAGTATGGCGCCTATGTCCTACGGTATCTATCTTTACTTTCAATCAATTGCAGGGCGTGGTCCTGGCGCAGCACTGAGCGTCATTGCCATCACTTTGGTCGCTCTTGGCACCTATTTAAGTCATCGCATTGCTGCCGTTGCAACACCACATCAAAACGTTGGAGCCCGGACATGAAATCCGTCGCAATCGACATCAGGAACATCGCGCTTTCGTTCGGCTCGACATCCGTGTTGAAAGATATCAACTTGCGTATCGAGCCGGGCGAGTTTTTCGCATTGCTCGGGCCCTCCGGTTCTGGCAAATCGACTCTTCTGCGACTGATTGCTGGTTTTAATCAGCATCAGCGGGGTGAGCTATTAATCGATGGCAAAGACGTCACTGGAACAGCCCCTTGGCTTCGTAACGTTGGGATGGTGTTTCAAAGTTATGCACTTTGGCCACATATGACTGTGGCGCAAAACGTTGCCTTCGGCCTTGAAGCACGCAAACTACCAAGCGCAGAA
>JBEDEU010000265.1:0-3297 GCA_041175585.1 Pseudomonadota bacterium
TCCCCGTGCACCAGCAACGGCATCCCAACACGCTGCATGGCCTCCAGCGCAGGCATACAGCGCCCCAGAAGGTCTGTCACGCCGGCATCGGAGTTAGTCGTAGCTCCGGCCGGGTAGAGCTTAACGGCGACCGCAGCGCCTGTCTCCTTCGCCCGTACGATCTCATCCGCACTAGTGTTATCCGTTAGGTAGAGCGTCATCAAAGGAGTAAATGCACCGGGAGTGATCCCCGCTTGCTCGAGCGCCTGCTCAATGCGCGCCCGATACGCCTGTGCCAGCGCAACGGTTGTGACGGGCGGCTTGAGATTAGGCATGACAATCGCGCGAGCAAATTGTCGGGCGGTCGCTCCCACGACGGCTGCAAGCGCATCTCCGTCGCGTAAATGCACATGCCAGTCATCGGGCCGGACGATCGTAAGGGTCTGTTGCGTCATCATTAATTTTCCAAAGGCATCGCGCGTTCAATAATCGAAGCAAACATGGCACTACCAGCGGGGATCACTTCATCATTGAAGTCAAAGCGCGAGTTATGCAGCACACGCCCTTGCTCTGCCCCGCCTTGCCCGAGACGAAAGTATGCTCCGGGCACCTTTTTGAGCATAAAAGAAAAATCCTCAGCCCCCATCGAGGGGATCAGGTTCGCCACCACCTTATCTGCGCCAAACAAGTCGGTCGCCACCTGAGCAACAAATGCTGCGTGCTCGGCTACGTTAATCGTAGCCGGGTAGTAACGTCCGTATGTGAAATCGGCCGTTGCCCCAAACCCTTCGGCGATCGAATGAATCAAACTGCGCATCCGCGACTCAACCAAGGCTTGTACAGTATCGCTAAAGGTACGTACGGTCCCAATCAGCCTGGCAGTACCGGGGATGACACTGGCAGCGCCAGCATTGCCGGCCTGTATATGGCCGAATGAAATAACCGCAGACTCAACTGGGTGAACATTACGCGACACGATCGTTTGCAACGCCGTCACCATTTGCGCTGCAACAACAATCGGATCAATCGTTTGATAGGGATGCGCGCCATGCCCGCCACGTCCATTGATCACGATCTCAAATCGATCTGACGCAGCCATCATGGGGCCAGGATTTAAACCAATCGTGCCAGCTGGTAAGGCCGGCCAATTGTGCAGGGCATAGATCGCGTCGCACGGAAAACGCTCAAACAGTCCATCATCCACCATCGCCTGGGCCCCGCCCAAGCCTTCCTCGGCCGGCTGAAAAATCAGAACTGCTGTGCCATTGAAGTTGCGGTTCTGCATCAAGTATTTCGCCGCACCCAGCAGAACGGTTGTATGGCCGTCATGTCCGCAGGCGTGCATCATCCCCGGAACAGTCGAGCAATGCTCAGCGGTACTCTCCTCCTTGATCGGGAGAGCGTCCATATCTGCACGCAATCCAATCATTTTCCCTGAGTCATTCTTGTGTCCGCGAATCACGCCGACAACACCGGTTTTCCCTATGCCACGATGCACTTCAACACCCATCGCTTCAAGTGCGCCAGCGACGATTCCAGAGGTACGAATTTCCTGAAAGCCTAGCTCGGGATTGGCATGTAAATCGCGCCGCAGCGCCACAAGTTCTTGGTGGAATTTTTGTATGGAAGCCAGCGGTGAGCGAGGGTACATAGCGAAAACAATCCCGTTTGTCCTAGGAAAAACGAGTTTACCTCGTAGACAAATTTGCGACATTTAGTATTATTTCGTCTAGGTTTCGACAAAATCTTTGTCTTTCCTGCGCAGAAGTATTATGCTGCGCCTGTTGTGCACATTAATCTGCCTCACTAGGAGAGCCCACATGGCCACCGCCAAAAAACCTGCTGCTAAGAAAGTTGCTGCTAAAAAACCAGCTGCCAAAAAAGTTGCTGCTAAAAAACCAGTCGCTAAAAAAGCTGCTGTGAAAAAAGTTGCTGCTAAGAAGCCAGTTGCTAAAAAAGCTGCTGTAAAGAAGGTTGCTGCGAAGAAAGTTGCTGCGAAGAAGCCAGCTGCGAAAAAGCCAGCTGCAAAGAAAGTTGCTCGCAAGCCTAACGCTGCTTTCATGAAAGCATTGACTCCTAGCGCAGTATTGGCCGCCGTGATTGGTGCCGCTGCAGTGCCACGCACTGAAGTCACCAAAAAGATTTGGGACTACATCAAGAAGCATGATCTGCAAGACGCTAAGAACCGTCGCAACATCAATGCAGATGACAAGCTCAAGCCTTTGTTCGGCAAGAACCAGGTTTCGATGTTTGAGTTGACCAAAATCGTTAGCGGTCACCTGAAATAAATCGATGCGCGAATAAAAAACGGCACCGTATTTACGGTGCCGTTTTTTTTATGCCTGTTAACAAGACTCGCAAAGGCAACGGGTCACATCGGCGTACGCCCTTCATGCAGGGCTAACCAGCCCTTAATCAAACGAAAAAGCGCCCAAACACCTGTCGCGATGACGCCAAGCCAACCGATATAAATATAAGTCGCCAGACCACTCACGGCCAGAGCCAAGAGGCCCCACCAGAAAGTCTGCATCATCCAGTCAAAGTGCACTGCATACACAGTACCCGCAGCATCGGCACGTTTGATATACAACAATACGATTGCGGCAACGCTCGCTGCGCCGAACACGCCGGCACTAAGCAAACCAATTGCAAATAATCCATAGGCAACTTGTGTGATGAGACGCAAGTCGATCGGGGTAGGTTCTTGAGGAATAGGATTCGTCATGCTATTTGCTCCTTAGGGCACATAAAAGAATCTTACCTTAGGCAAGTCATAGCGACTAGCTTCAGACGCACAGTAGTAGGATGAAATACTCCTCCTAAAGTTCAGCAACACGATTTGAGCCGCCACAAAGACAAACCCCCAGACGCTTTGGCGACTGGGGGTTTGAGGGGTAAGAGCTTGACGATGTCCTACTTTCACAGACGTTAATCAACTATCATCGGCGCTAAGGTGTTTCACGGTCCTGTTCGGGATGGGAAGGGGTGGGACCACCTTGCTATGGTCATCAAGCGTAGCTTGTTGAACGCTCAAGGCCTTTGCAGGACTTGCTCGTTCCAATCTGGGAAGAAGCGCAACAGTGTTGCTGCCCACTAGGGTGAACCTAGGGGTGTTTTTGGTGACTTGTTTGTGTCTATTGATACGGGTTGGATGTATTGACTGCTTTATTTATTTGAACGGCACTTAAATGCTACAACAATCAGGTCATTAACCTGTAGGGTTATAGGATCAAGCCGCACGGGCAATTAGTATCAGTTAGCTTAACGCATTACTGCGCTTCCACACCTGACCTATCAACGTCCTGGTCTTGAACGACC
>JBEDEU010000266.1:0-3295 GCA_041175585.1 Pseudomonadota bacterium
ATGGGCTGAGGTATTTCCAGATTAGACTTTACGGCGCCAGCAAAAGCACCGAATACAAAAAAGAGAATTGCTGGATCTAGGAAATTACTCATTCTCAAATTGTATCTAATTTCCGATTCACCCCCCCTCCATCGCCTCACGATTTAGTAATCTGTTGACTTTCTATGCGAATAGATAAATGATGATTCATCCAACGCCATTAGCTATGCAAGCACAAGACATGAAAATATCGGCTGTTGTTCATTTCATCGGTGTGGGGGCAATGGGTGGGCCTATGGCTCAGCGCTTGCTTGCTGGAGGACACACCGTGCGCGTGTTTGACAGTAACCCCCAGCGCGTCGAAGCCTTTAGCGCTCAACATGGCAAGCACACGACGTTATCTTTGGAGCAGATCGGCTCAGGCGCAGACTATGTTGTGATGATTTTGCCTAATAGTGGCGTAGTTGAGGACGTGCTGTTCGGGGAGAACGGTTTAGTCAGTCGTTTAAAAAAGAATGCGATGATTATCGACATGACCTCTGGGCAGCCGAACATGACCTTGTCGATGGGTCAGAGATTGGAGACTTTGAATATTCGATTCATTGATGCGCCGGTTTCTGGTGCCGTTCCTCGGGCGCAAAATGGCACGCTTACGATCATGACCGGTGGCGAAGCTGCCGTGGTTGACCGGGCGGAGCCGCTACTGTCACTGATGGGGACGGTTACACGAACCGGTCCGCTAGGCTCGGGGCATGCGATGAAGGCGCTCAATAATTTAGTTTCATGCGCGGGCTATCTGATCGGAATCGAAGCACTGATCATTGGTTCAAAATTTGGATTAGATCCAACCGTTATGGTTGATGTGCTGAATAGTTCAACTGGGATGAATAACAGCACTCAGAAAAAATTTAAACAATATGTGCTCTCACGCAAGTTTGATTCTGGTTTTCCCTTGCATATGATGGTCAAAGACATCGCTATTGCGATGGGTCTTGCAAGAAATCTTGGCGTGCCCGCACCTTTTGGTAATTTATGCTTAGACTTATGGTCTGGAGCCAAGGGAGTATTAGGCCCGAATGTTGATCACACTGAGGTGGCGCGTCTAAGTGAGCAGCTGGCAGGCTGGCAAATTCCAGAATCGAATTCTTGATTTAGCAATTGGTTGTCGCGTATTTCTCGTAATTACTCTATAAAGTAAAAAAACAATTCCCTAAGGAGATAATAATGAAAAAAATATTAGCTTTATTTGTGATGTGCTTGGGTGTTTCTGTGCCTGCTTGGGCAGACTCAGCTTTTAATCCTACGAAGCCAGTCAAGATTGTTGTGCCGTTTCCACCTGGTGGTGGAACAGATGCCGTGTCACGAATTCTTGCCGAAAAGTTAACGCAACTCTGGAAACAACAAGTCATTGTTGAAAATCGTGCAGGTGCTCAAGGGAACATTGGAACTGCTTATGCAGCAAAAGCTCCAGCGGATGGCTATACGATCGTGCTTGCGCATCAAGGTGCGTTTACCGTGAATCCGCACATTTATAAAGATACAGGCTTTGATCCAATCAAGGACTTCATCCCGATCACGCGCGGGACGCAGCAACCGTTTGTGTTGGTGGCGAATCCTAACTTGAATGTTAAAAACCTAAAGGAATTTATCGCATTAGCAAAAACGCAGCCTGGTAAGTTGTCCTACGGCTCCAGTGCTTCTGGTCCCCAGCTGACTGGCGAGATGTTCAAAGCGGTGACAGGCGTCGATATGATGCACGTTGCCTACAAGGGCGCTGGTCCTGGTATCGTGGACGTGTTGGCCGGACATATTGGTTTGTTTGTCGCAAATCCGACGTCAGTCGCACCTCATGTGCGTGCGGGTAAGCTTGTTGGCCTAGTGATGTTCGGACCTGATGGTGTATCGGTACTGCCTGACACGCCGACCGCCTCGCAGGCAGGGTTTCCTGATCTAGGAAAAATGCCGGAGTGGTATGGCTATGCTGTGCCTGCTGGTACCCCTGCAAAGATTGTGGAGGAACTCAATAAGGATCTCGTCACCGCTTTAAATGACCCCGCGGTCAAAGAGCGATTGGATGGGTTGGGGCTCAACGCTTCACCAAGCACGTCAAAGGAGTTTGCTGATCAAATCCAGCGAGACCTGACTGCATCTAAGGATCTTGTTAAAAGATCGGGCATGACTGCGCAGTAAATATTGGTTGTTTTGTTTGTTTCAGGAGTTGAGCATGCTCAAAGGTAAGGCGGCACTGGTTACGGGTTCGAGCGGTGGCATTGGTTTAGCCATTGCACAGGAGCTCGCATCAGCGGGTTGTCATGTCGTGCTGCATGGACTTGAAGATCCGAGCGCCGTAGCTGAGCATCTCGCTACTATTCGATCGTTCGGTGTAACCGCGCTGTATCTTCAAAAAGACTTACAAAATCCCCAAGAAATTGACCAGATTGTTACGACAGCCCTTGAGCAGTTCGGTGGTATTGATATTCTGGTCAACAATGCTGTGACTCGGCATTTTTCAGCGATTGAGACATTTCCTACCGACCGTTGGGATCAGGCTCTCGCGGTCAATCTCAGTGCACCATTTCATTTCGTGAAAGCGTTTTTGCCTGGTATGCGTAAGTCGGGCTGGGGACGCGTGATCAACATGACTTCAGTGTACGGTCAACGAGGCACCCCAAATCGCATTGACTATGTCACGACGAAAAGCGCTCTAATTGGTCTGACGCGTGCGATTGCCGCAGAGGTTGTGGGTCAAAACATTACCTGTAATGCTCTGTGTCCTGGGTCTGTACTCACTCCAAATATCGAGAGCAGAATCCGTGCCTTGATGCACGAAAAAAATATCGATTGGGATCTTGCGACTGCGGAGTTTTTGCAAGGCAAGCAACCAGGCGGAAAGTTAATTCCGGCCAAACACCTCGCAGAGCTTGCTCTCTTTTTGTGCACGTCAGCTGGTGGGCAGATGAATGGTGCCATACTGCCGATGGAAAATGGTTGGTTGGCACTTTAGCCTTCAGCTGTCGTGACAACGAAAATCCGTCTCGCCGTTAATAGTGATGTCGCTGCTGTGACGGACTGCGTCTGTCAGGCGTTCATTCATTACATCCCTCGTGTCGGAAAGCAGCCCGGCCCCATGCTGGATGATTACCATTCGCTAGTGACGCAACAGGCCGTCTACGCACATCTAGGGTATGTTGAGTTCGACCAGCGTGTGGTCAATGGCTACGATAGAATTTTTATGCGTAAATCAATACTTTGATTTTTGAGTGCGAGCGCAGATCTTTATCGCCTTCATGTTGCATCCCTAGCTCATTAGAGAGTT
>JBEDEU010000267.1:0-3287 GCA_041175585.1 Pseudomonadota bacterium
TGCAACATATTGTGTCTGCAGAGAGCCAGGCCCTGATGGCAAACGAGATTGGCTTTGGTCCTGTCAATAAGACAACCAAGCTTGATCCAAAAGTCGCTGACAAAGTTGTTTTTGGCCCAGAGAAGGTGAATAAGTTGATCTCGGCTGACTACAACATTATCAATGCACAGCGTGCGGAATGGACTAAGCGCTGGAATCGCGCTGTAGAGAAATAATCGAAGAATCTGACGGAAGATCCTGCCATGGCTTTCCTTGAGTTAGAAGGTTTAGTGAAACGTTACGGCGACTTCACGGCCGTGGAGGATTGCAGTTTGTCCGTTGAGCAAGGCGAGTTTCTCTGTTTGCTCGGCCCCTCGGGGTGTGGGAAAACGACGACCTTGCAAATGGTTGCTGGGTTCACGCAACCCTCTGTCGGGCGGATCATTCTCGATGGAAAAAATATCACCGATCTCAAGCCTAATAAGAGAGGGCTGGGAGTGGTTTTTCAAAGCTACGCACTGTTTCCGCATATGACGGTTCACGACAACGTGGCTTTTGGTTTGCAGATGCGTAAAGTCCCGTCTGACGCGTTGAAACGCAGGGTGTCCGAGACTCTGGAGCTTGTGCATCTCGCGGCCTTTGCACAGCGCTACCCAAGTGAATTGTCAGGCGGTCAAAAACAGCGCGTTGCAATGGCGCGTGCACTTGTGATTCAGCCGCCTGTGCTGCTGCTGGATGAACCGATGGGTGCTCTCGACGCTAAGCTGCGCGAAGAGATGCAGATTGAGTTACGCGCGTTACAGCGCCGTGTTGGTATCACGACCATTATGGTGACGCATGATCAAGCCGAGGCGATGACTCTCGCTGACCGCGTCGTGTTGATGAATAAGGGTAGGATTCAGCAAATCGCCCGACCGGTTGAGATGTATGAGGAGCCAAATGGGCGTTTCTCTTCAACCTTCCTTGGCAAAGCGAACGTTTTCGAGGGTGCACGTGTCCCGCATGGTATCGCGGTTGGCGGGTGCATTTTGCCTTGTTTGTCCGACTATGATGAAGGCGATGTTGATTACATCGTTCGCCCTGAAAAAATCTGCTTTGTCCAAACGGATCCAATCGTTCGCGGTCAGGTGGCCGCTCGCTTATTTTTGGGTCATCACTGGTTATTCCAAATTCAAACGGATCTAGGCGTAATTCAAGTTACGCAGGCCAATATAGAACTGCCAACTGTAGTCGAGGGTGATGCTGTCGGCTTGAGTTGGCGTCCTGAACATGCGCGCGTCATCCGTCGGTGTCAGACTTAAACTATGACAGCTCAGCGCCAAACTTTGCCCTACTGGCTGACTGCACCGAGTGTACTGGTCATGCTTGCGCTTGTCGCGTTGCCTCTCGTGCTGACTCTCTCGATGAGTCTCTATCCATATGACTCGACCCAAATGATGGGTAACACAATCACATCAGCCAATTATGCTGAGGTGCTAAAAGACGACTACTTCCATGTGATTTTTGTACGCACTTTTGGTATGGCGTTTCTCGTGACGTTTATCTGTATCTTGATTGGTGTGCCTGAAGCCTATGTGTTGAGTCGCTTGTCCTCTCAGTGGCGTGCCGTATCCATGGTGATCGTACTGGGACCGTTATTGATTTCAGTGGTTGTTCGTACGCTGGGTTGGGCTGTGCTGTTAGGAAGTGAAGGCCTGATCAACAAGACGTTGTTGATGGTTGGCTTAATCGATACGCCGATAAAAATGCTTTACACCTTTACAGGCGTCGTGATTGCACTGACGCATGTCTTGATGCCCTTCATGGTACTTGCTGTTTGGGCTTCGCTGCAAAAGCTTGATCGTGCGACGGAGCAGGCGGCCGAATCGCTGGGAGCGAATATGTTCACAGTCATGTGGAGAATCGTTTTTCCTCAGGTGATCCCAGGCGTATTATCTGGCGGCTTAATTGTGTTTGCTTCGGCGGCGAGCGCCTTCGCGACTCCCGCTATTATTGGTGGTCGCAGGCTAAAAGTTGTTCCAACAACAATCTATGACGAGTTTTTAGGAAATTTGAACTGGCCTCTCGGGGCGACGATTGCCGTCTTCTTGGTTGTCATTGTGCTTGCGGTCTCGCTTTTGATTAACCGGCTTGTTGAGCGACGATGGAAGCAGGTGTTCCGATGAAAACACGCAATCCGTTTGCCTTAATCGCCTTTCATTGGCTCTTCGTGGTGTTCATGCTGGCGCCGTTATTGATGGTTGTGCTGGTGTCGTTCACAGCTAAGGGGTATATCTCCATGCCCTTTGATGGGGCCTCTCTGAGATGGTATCGGGCCATACTCGATGCGCCGGATTTTATCGATGCATTCTGGCGCAGCTTAGCTTTGGGTGCTGCCGCCGCGTCAATCGCAACACTGGTCGCCGTTCCGGCGGGTATGGCTATTGCATGGCATCAATTTCCAGGTCGCGATGCGATACTTGGTTTATTACTTTCACCGTTAATGGTGCCCCATGTTGTTCTGGGCATCGCCTTATTGCGGTTTTTGACGCAGATTGGTGGTGCCAGTACCGGTTGGGGTTTGACAGCGGCGCACACGGTGATCGTGTTGCCGTATGTCCTGCGCTTGGTGGTTGCAGCGGCGACTGGCTTTGACCGCAGTATCAGTCAGGCGGCTGAGTCATTGGGGGCCTCTGGCTGGACCGTCTTTCGTTTAGTTGAACTGCCGCTTATTTTGCCTGGGGTTGCTGGCGGCTGGTTGATTGCCTTCATTAATAGTTTTGATGAGCTCACCATGTCGATATTTGTGGCTTCCGCTACAACTGAAACGCTCCCGGTAAAAATGTACAACCACATTGCACATACGATTGATCCGTTGCTTGCATCCGTATCGACCGTTTTGATTGTATTAACGCTGGTGTTGATGGTTGCGCTCGATCGGTTTTATGGGCTTGATAAAGTTCTTTCAGGAAAAACATGAGTAGTCGAAAAGATTGGGACGCCATCGTCATCGGTGGAGGCATGGTTGGGATGGCAGTCGCTTATGGCCTCGCAAAGCAAGGCGAGCGCGTGGCTTTGCTTGATGAAGGTGATGATGCGTATCGTGCTGCACGCGGAAACTTTGGACTTGTTTGGGTTCAGGGTAAGGGTTTAGAAAACCCCGATTACTCTCGCTGGACCATTGGTTCTGCGACGGCTTGGCCTGCATTTGCTGATGAACTGCTTGCGCGAACGGGCGTCTATCCTGATCTATCCCAGCCTGGTGGCATTGCGATCAGCTTAAATGACAAAGAGCTTTCCGACCGAGTCACCCGCCTGACTGCGTTACG
>JBEDEU010000268.1:0-3246 GCA_041175585.1 Pseudomonadota bacterium
CTCCTGTGCAGCGCTGTTAGTAAAAGCGTAATTCTTTGCATCGTAAGCCGTCGACAGACATTGCGTTAGTTAATAAAGGCGCAATGTCTAGTCGATTTTTTTCTGCCATGGCCAACGGCCTTCGATTTCTAAGATCAATGACCAGCTTAGAAAGGTTCTGATCACAACGATTGCAGCTAACACCGCTACGCTATTGAGCGATGGACTCACTGCAACCGTGCGGATAATATCGGCCGCTACTAACACCTCTAGTCCAAGTAAAAGCGTCCGCACTAATTGCAAACGATAGGCTTCATACCCTTGTGTCGCAGTTTTATTTTTGACGGATATTAGAAACCGCCAGCCTCCCCAGACTGTGCCGATTGCGATGATCAACACACCCAGCAGGTCACCCAGGTTTCCAATAAACTCGACGATGTGTTTCATGTCCATTGCGTTCACTCGCGTCGATACGGTACGTCAATAAAGCATCCCTGTTCGCCGCCTAAAGCGAAGGTCAGTAAAGGAGGGCGGCCGTGCGGTACCTGGGCGAAGTGCTCCGCATCAGTGCCTGCGATAGACACGCGCAGGCGGCTGCCGGCTTGCAGCGTCCAGGAAATCGGCAGCAAGGAAAATCTGACTTCATCGAACACGCCCGGCTGCATATGCTTCGCGTGTTCGCGATGAAAGCTTCGGTATACCCAGTTCGCGTTGTAACTCGCTGGTGGCTTTGCCTCGGCGCGGTGTAGTAAACGCAAGCTTCCTTCAGTGATGTACCAAGAGCGACCGGCTTGATCGACCTCAGAAATATAGACAAAGACACTTGCATCGTGTTCTGAGCAAGACAGATTCAACCGCACGGTTAAGTGCCCAGACAGTTCTAGTGCGGTGTTTGTAGGTTCCGATGAGAAACAGAGCAAGCGTTTTTCGTGCTCATTCCAATCGTCGTAGTAGTTTTCAACGGGTAATGCCCCAAGGCGCTCAAAGCGACTGTGCTGTCCTGTGTTTGTTGAAAAACTGACTTGATAGGCTGCTGTCGAGGGCTTGCTTGATGCCTGTGTCAGCAGTTGCCCTTTGTCTGCAAAAAATAGGCGGGTGCTTTGGGCATGGGGTGGCCAGGTTGCGGCTGCTTGCCATTTTTCTTCGTGCAGGGTGTGAAAGTGCACAGGCAATTCGTTTTTGATGCCCGTGTCCATCCCTGCCAAGTGCTCATCAAAGAAGCGCAAGACCTCTGCCAAGATATGAAACTCCGGCTTTGATCCACCGCCACGCCATGGTGACCCGTTGGTGCGAGCGCCGTGATCCCAAGGGCCGAGTAGAAGTCGGTTATCTGCGCCAGGGTTACTCAAAAAGCGCGCGATTGAACCGTTCGCAAAGGCGCTCCCGTCATACCAACCTGACACAGACATGATGTTGACTTGTCCAGGTACTTGAGCCAGATACCAATAAGGGCTAAAGGACCCGCTATGCATATTGGGGTCGTGCGAAGCGGCCTCCTCCCGAAATGCAAACTCAGGGGCTAGGTCACGCATTCTGAAACTGTCTTGGTGCTGCGCAAGCGCGTCAGCTAAGAGCGTGCCGTTTGGATCTTCATCCACGGGTTGAGGACCTGCGTAACGCTTGTCATTGAAGTAAGGGTAGGGCTCTAAGAGTTCGCGCTTATCAAGGTCAAGGGCTGAGACGAGATCATCGTAATTTTCAGTGACTGTTGTGCACTTAATGCCACCGGGGAACACGTGATCAGCGTACGTATCGTGCACAGAGAACAGGGGTGCTACAGCTTTTACTGCAGGATGGCCGGTACTGGCTAAAAAACAAGCCGCAGCCCCTAAGTACGAGATTCCGGTCGAACCGATTGCGCCATTAGACCAAGGTTGGGAAACAATCCAATCTGCGATGACGCGGTAGTCCTCTCGCTCGCGGGGCGATCTAAAACAATCACGTGAGCCAAAACTGGCCCCACAGCCGCGGACATCGACCGTCACCATCGCATAGCCGCGAGGTATAAAAAAATCACGATAGATCGCAATGTTGGGTGAGGGCTCAGCTCCCGGTCCCGTCACTTTAAAGCGTCGGTAATAAGGTGTCAGAACGGCAACCGTTGGAAAACGCGTTCCGGCCTTGAGTGTTGGACTCTCAGGTAGGTATACATCGATCGCGAGCTTCACGCCGTCTGGCATGGTGAGATATCTAGATGTAGGCTGTCCGATTGCGTACGTACTTGGACGCTTAGCTAGATATTCGGACGGGGCAACTTTCCAGGCACTGCTGAGCTCATCTTTATCGGACATGATGTATCACTGTATATTTGGATAAGCCATACTATAGGCATTAAATGGCAATTACCCTAGTAGCTAAATTTTTCTTGTCATTCGGGACAAATGAAATGTTAAAAACTCTACGTCTTGCGCTTACGTCTATTGTTTGTTTGGGCTCGCTGGCATTCACGAACTTAGCCAACAGTCAGGAGTACCCATCGCGTCCAATTAAGCTTGTGATTCCGCAGGCGCCAGGATCGGGGGCTGACTTGGTTGGACGGATGCTCGCCGAGCATATGTCTAAATCCTTAAAGCAGGCTGTTGTCGTCGATAACAAACCAGGTGCAAACGGCATCATCGCTTCTCAATTAGTGCAGCGCGAACAGCCTGACGGTTACACGCTGATGCTGACCAGCGTTTCCTTGGTTAGCTTCAATCAATTTCTATACAAGAACGTGCCTTTTGATCCATTAAAAGATTTCACGTTTATTTCTCCGGTTGCAGATGCTGGCTTTGTGCTTGTCGCAAGCGTTAACAGCGGTATCAAGTCATGGAATGACTTGATCAAGAAAGCAAAAGCTGAGCCTGACGCTTTAAAGTTTGCGAGTGCAGGAGTTGGCAACTCGACCCATCTTTACAGCGAGATGATTGGTCTGCGCTCTGGCATAAAGATTCGCCATATCCCTTATAAGAGTTCGGGACCAGCTTTGATGGCGGTTGTCGCAGGAGAGGCTGATTTGATGACTGTCACAACAGCGACAGGCTTGAGCCAAATCAAAGGTGGAAAGGTTATTGCGTTGGCACAGTCTGGAGAAAGTCGTTCCTCGCAGTTAGCAGATGTGCCTCTTCTAAAAGAGTTGGCTCCCAACATGCCAGCCCTACCTGGTTGGTACGCACTGATTGGACCAGCAAAAATGGACGCTGCTATTACGCAAAAAGTTTCCGCTGCAGTGAATCAGTTTTTAACTGATCCCCCAATCGCGCAAAAACTCAACGATCAGTTCCTCTT
>JBEDEU010000269.1:0-3236 GCA_041175585.1 Pseudomonadota bacterium
GTTTGAGGACCTCGCTAAGTCATCGAAAGATACAGGCAGTGCCGAAAAAGGTGGAAACCTTGGTTGGGCATCGGATTCAAACTACGTCGAACCGTTTGCAAAAGCAGTCGCCGCAACACCGAAAGGTCAGTTGGCTGAAAAGCCCGTTCAGTCGCAGTTTGGCTGGCACGTGATTGAAGTGTTGGACAAGCGCCCTGTCGCTTTCCCACCGCTTGATCAAGTGCGCAAAGAGCTCGAGCAAATGATGCGCGAGCAAGCCTTGGCAGGCTATCAGGCTGACTTGCGCAGCAAAGCTAAAGTTCAGTAAGACTTGAGTGGTGCACCGAAAAAGGTGCTCACAAGACGCCGTCTGACAAATAATCAGGCGGCGTTTTCTTTTAACAAGGCGCGTAACGCAGCCTCGTCCAAAATCGCAACGCCCAGCTCTTGTGCTTTCTCGAGCTTGCTACCCGCCTCGGTACCCGCCACAACATAGGAGGTCTTACGCGAAACAGAACCGCTGACTTTTCCACCCGCTGCAATAATCTGCTCAGAGGCCTCTTCTCGGGACCATGTAGGCAAGGTGCCAGTCAAGACAAAGGTCTTACCTGACAGACCCGAGCTACGCGCCGCTTCTTGCACCTGCGGCTCCACACCCTGCGCCTGCAACGCGCGCACAACCTCTTGGTTATGTGCTTCAGCAAAGAAACGCGCGATGGAACCCGCGACCACTGGCCCAACATCCGGAACCGCAAGCAAGTCATCCTCTGTTGCATGCATGAGCTTGTCGATTGATCCCATATGCAAAGCAAGGTCTCGCGCTGTGGTCTCACCGACGTGCCGAATACCCAACGCAAAAATCAGACGACCGAGCATAGGCTTTTTAGCCTTCTGAATCGCGTCAATCAAATTCTCGGCAGACTTTCGGCCCATCCGGTCATAGTCGGCGAGCTCATCGACTTGCAAACCAAACAAGTCAGCAAGCGAATGCACGCGCTCACGATCGACCAACTGTTCAACCAGCTTTTCGCCTAAACCCTCAATATCCAGGGCTTTGCGACCGGCCGCGTGAATGATGCTCTGCTTGCGTTGTGCGGCACAAAACAATCCACCGGTACACCGCGCAATCGCCTCATCCTCAACACGCTCAATAGCCGAACCACACACAGGACATGCGGTTGCCATTACAAATTGCGTCGCAAAAATCGGTCGCTGCTCAAGTACAGGGCCAACGACCTCGGGGATGACGTCTCCGGCGCGTCGCACAATCACGGTATCACCGATACGCACATCCTTACGACGAATCTCATCTTCGTTATGCAGAGTCGCATTCGTCACTGTTACCCCGCCAACAAAGACGGGGGCCAGTCGTGCAACAGGCGTAATGGCACCGGTGCGACCTACCTGCACTTCAATATCTAACAGAGTTGTTGTCGCCTCTTGCGCGGGAAACTTATGTGCGATCGCAAAACGGGGGGCACGAGCGACAAAACCCAACACCTTTTGCGCGGCAAGTTCATCCACCTTGTAGACAACGCCATCAATGTCATAGGGCAGGCTTGCGCGGCGCGCACCAACCTGCTCGTAATACGCCAGCAAATCTTCGGGGCCATGCGCCACAACATGCTGTGATACGTTCACGGGCAAACCCAAGCTTGCCAACCAATCCAGCATTTCACTGTGGCGGGCAAAGCGAATATCTCCAACCTCGCCCCAGCCATAGGCAAAAAACCGCAAGGGCCGTTGCGCCGTAATGCGTGAATCCAGCTGACGCAGGCTACCAGCCGCCGCATTACGAGGATTCACAAATACTTTCTCATCGCGCGCCCGTTGCGCTTCGTTGAGCCGATCGAAATCAGCGAGATTCATAAAAACCTCGCCCCTGACCTCAAGCACCTCGGGGATCATGTGCGACGCACCCGTCAGGCGCAAGGGAATCGCTTTGATCGTGCGGATGTTGGTCGTGACGTCTTCACCGGTTTGTCCATCGCCGCGCGTCGCAGCCTGCACAAGCAAACCACGTTCGTAACGCAAGCTGAGCGCCAAGCCATCTAGCTTCAATTCACAAAAATAATCGACCGCGGTAGTGCCTGATAGTTTGCCTGCCGCGCGCAGCGTGTCGGTCACCCGCTTATCGAACGCGAAGACCTCCTGCGCCTCAAACGCATTCCCGAGAGACAACATGGGGACACGATGCGTCACACTCGCAAAGGCGGCCAAAGGCGCCGCACCCACGCGCTGTGTCGGTGACGATGTTGTTAATAGTTCCGGATGCTTTGCCTCAAGCGCCTGCAACTCGCGCATCAGCTGATCGTATTGTGCGTCGCTGACCGTTGGATCATCAAGCACGTAGTAGGCGTGGTTATGGCGTTCGATTTCAGCGCATAACCACTGCAGGCGCTCAGCGACCGAAGGCTCACTCACCCGCTTTTATCCTCAGGCGAATACCCGACGTGCCCGGGGGCTGCCCGCAGCAAGCCCGGCTTGTTCAAGTTGTTGGTAGAGCGTCTTCAGACGCTCGTCAATCACCGCATCTGCGCCTGGCTGCACCGGACGACCTTGATCATCCACCAATTCAGCGCCCACACGACGCGCCAACTCAAAACCTACGTCTACCATTTTCCCAAAGGCACGCGTATCGGCCGGGCTGCAAGGCACATCCAACAGCAAGCTCAGGCGATCCACACCGGCCATCCCGGCATCAAACGACTCGGCATCGGAGCGCGCCAAACTAAAGCATACGAGGCCATACTCACCTAACCAAACCAACTGTCCGTTAGCCGGCACAAAGCCCATGTTTTCCGCTGCGCTGGTCACGTCCGACACGGGATGATTGGCACCCATTAACAAAGTCAGACCCACTTGGGTGTCGAGGCCCGCACACATATCATCGAGACGTGAGGCTAAATCGAGCACGCGCTGTTGGTCCGGACCTTCAATCGAGCATTCCAATTGCTCAGCCAGACTTTGCGCACGATTCCAGATCTGTGACCACTCGATGGCAGACAATGCGCCGCTGCGATTCGCCAACAACACCGCAAGATGCACGGCATCGTAGGACACGCTTGGATCAATCGCCGAGTGGAGGTGTCCCTCAGCGTCTTGGACAAAAATACGTACCGCTTTACGACCTGCTGTACGCAACGGGTGCACGAGCGGCGCAAGATCTTCGCCCAGCATCGGCCCTTGAAAGGTGATTTCAATGACAATTTCTGTTGAGGGATCGGGCTCTTGCGCATCGAGCAGTGCATCAGGGT
>JBEDEU010000270.1:0-3180 GCA_041175585.1 Pseudomonadota bacterium
CACTCGGATTGAGCATCGCATAACGCGCTTTCACATCGCCACCGCCACCCTTGGCCACTACGGTGACTTCAAGTGTGTCACCTTCAACCATTTCAATGTGTACGATGGCCGGTGTGTTGTCACCGGTGTTGCTGCGATCACCGAGCGGTTGGCGAATCATTGACGCGCGCAAGGGATTGCCTGCATAGGTGTAGCCCTGCGCGACGCCTGCATTTGCGAGCGTCTGTAGGCTCGGTGTAGGTTGTTTACCGTCTGCGGAAATCCTGACATCCATCCCTAGCTTGAAAAATACGTGTGCCACACCCGTATCCTGACAAATAGGACGATGTGCCTGGGCACTTAGCTTGCTGTTGACTAATAGTTGCAACAAGGCATTACGTGCGGGTGCGGAGGTTTCCTTCTGGTAGGCGCTTTTTAAGGCCTGCACGAAATCAGTTGGATGGTAGTAACTCACGAACTGCAGAGCATCCGCGATACTAGAAACAAGGTCCTCAGCTCGAATCGTACGCATCTGTAGCCTCAGTCCTTATGCCAGGCACGCATTTGATCGACCATCTGAGGCGCTGCGCCCAAGTAGTTCGCAGGGTCACACAGCGCATCAATGCGAGCCCGATCCAGCTTGGCGCTCACTTTGGTATCCAAGTACAAAACTTCCGCAAGTTTCTTGCCTTGGGTGGCTGCGATACGACAGGCGTCATAGACCACATCGTGGGCGGTTTGACGCCCGATATGTGGGGCGAGCCCCATCATGACTGCTTCGGCGACAATCAAGCCACCGGTCAAATCTAGGTTTTTCAGCATGCGCTGGGTGTCGACCTCCAGACCACTCAACATAAATTTAGCTTGGCGCAAAGCACCTGCCGACAAAATAAATGACTCCGGAATTGCAGACCACTCAATGTGCCAAGGGCCTGTTGCACGTTCGAAGTCTTGAACCATCGCATCCAAGGCCAAGCCAGCGTGCTGCCTCACCGCTTTAGAAGCACTCAACATGAGTTCGCAAGAAATCGGATTACGTTTCTGCGGCATCGTGCTCGATGCGCCACGGCCTTTGACAAAGGGTTCGAAGGCTTCGCCAAGCTCGTTCGTCATCATCAGCATAATGTCATAAGCGATTTTGCCGAGAGAACCCGTGACAAGCGCTAAAAATTGAATGGTCTCAACGAGCCCATCGCGCGCAACGTGCCAGGTGACAGGCGCCAAACCTAACCCAAGCTCCTTCATTAGCGCTGCTTGCACTGGCAGACCCTGTGCACCTAATGAAGCGAGCGTACCCGCCGCACCACCAAACTGGCCAATCAATACCCGAGGCTTAAGTTGCTCTAGCCGCTCGCGGTGGCGTCGCACCATGAGCAACCAAACCGCAGCCTTATAACCAAACGTAATCGGCAAGGCGTGCTGCAAATGTGTCCGACCCGCCATGGGCGCATCGCGGTAGGTGGCGGACAATTGGTCAAGGATTTGGTCAAGCTCCTGCAGATCTGTTTCGATGATCTCTAGCGCTGCCCGTACCTGCAACACCGTGGCGGTATCCATGATGTCCTGGGTGGTCGCCCCCCAATGCAAATACTCACCCTCTGGGCCGCACATTTTGGATAGCTGATGCACCAAGGGCAAAATCGGGTAACCGACGATTTCGGTTTCACGTTTGAGCTCCACCAGATCAAGTTTGGTGGAGTCAGCACGTTGGCAAATTGCGGCGGCAGCCGCCTTAGGGATAACTCCAAGATCACCTTGGACTTTGGCCAATGCGATTTCGGTCTCGGTGTAGCGATACAGCGTCGCAGCGTCGTCAAACACGGCGCGCATGGCGGCAGTACCAAACATATCCTTAAACATCGCGGATTCAAGCATTGAGATGGGCATAGGGGTTTTTAGCTGAAAAAAGGTACTTACATAGTAATATCAAATTACTTTTTCTCAGAGGGGACGCAGTCAAAATGAAAACAGTCTTAGTACGCAAACTAATCGTAGCTGCCGGCTTGGCCTTAGCCTCACTTTCTGCCGCTGCGCAAGAATACCCATCAAAAATTATCACCATGGCGATGCCTTATGCGCCAGGCGGTCCAGGTGACACGATCACTCGCCTTTTTGCTTCAGCGATGCAAAAAACGCTGGGGCAACAAATTGTTGTCGAAAACGTCGCGGGCGCTGGCGGAAGTATCGGTACTGCGAAGGTCGCGAGATCTGCACCCGACGGCTATAACTTACTCATGATTCACATCAGCCATGCAACCAATTCGCTAATGATCAAGAACCTTTCCTACGATCCCGTGAAAGACTTTGAACCAGTTGGATTAGCCACTGTTGGGCCCATGGTGTTGGTCGCACGCAAAGACTTCCCACCCGTGGGCACGCAAGAGTTTGTGGATTACATCAAAAAGAACGGCGAAAAAATCAGCATGGGCAATGCGGGCGCTGGTTCAGCTTCGCATCTCTGTAGCCTGTTGTTCATGGAAACGCTTGGCATTAAGCCAACACTGATTCCTTACAAAGGGACTGGTCCAGCCCTAAATGACTTAATGGGTGGCCAGATCGATTTGCTTTGCGATCAAACAACCGGCACCATGCCTGCGATCAAAGCCAATCGCGTAAAAGCCTATGCTGTCGCAGGCAGCAAGCGCCTCGAATCTTTGCCCGACCTCCCTTCCCTGAACGAAGCTGGAGTCAAAGGGTTTGACATTAGCATCTGGTTTGGACTCTACGCTCCAAAGGGAACCCCAAAACCAGTTATCGACAAGCTGTCTGATGCCTTAGCAAAAGCTGTCTTGGATCCGGTCGTGAAAGAACGCCTCGAAGGCATCGGCAGTGCACCTGTCCCACCTGCACTGGCAACGCCGGCCAAACTACGTGAGCATCTTCAGAATGAAATTAATATGTTCACGCCGCTGATCAAATCTGCCGGACTCTACGTCAACTGATTGTCGCGTAAAGCTTTAGCCGCTTCTTTGGCCCGGTCATTGGCTGCACGCAGCCGGGTCAACTCTTCAGGGCTGACGCACTCCACATTAGAGTAATCACGCTTCCACGCGTGCGACTCGCTCCAGCGTTGAGGCGATTGCACCGTGGTACGTGCCGCAGGTGCAGACTCAAGCGTGCGTAACGCAAGTTCCAATGTTGCTGCCTGCGACGCGGGGTCCTTAGGTTTGCCAGCCGCATTTCCCAACGGGAAGTCACTGA
>JBEDEU010000271.1:0-3173 GCA_041175585.1 Pseudomonadota bacterium
GCATTCGGGTCAACAGTAAAGAAGAGTCGCGCGATCGCGTGCTTGAGGCGTTGGATAACAAGCCTGGCACAGCCCGCGATATCGTTGCCTATAACGCTGGTCTGGCGATTTATGTTGGCAACCATGCGGCCACAATTAAACAAGGCATTGATATGGCCTTCGAGACGATTGCCAGCGGCGCCGCCCGCGCAAAGCTCGAAGCGTTTTGCGCCCACACCCGGAAATTTGCAGCATGAGCGACATCCTCAACAAAATCCTCGCCGTCAAAGCACAAGAAGTCGCAACAGACCGCGCACGCGTGAGCGAAGCCGAGCTCCTCAAAGCCGCTCACGCGCGTCAGGATATCCGTGGCTTTGCCCAAGCGATTGAGCAAAAGATCGAAGCGGGTCTCCCAGGCGTGATTGCCGAGGTGAAAAAGGCATCGCCATCCAAAGGTATCTTGCGTGAGAATTTCCAACCCGCAGAAATTGCCGTGTCGTACGCTACGCACGGCGCAGCCTGTTTATCCGTCCTGACCGACGTTCAATTTTTTCAGGGTGCCGACGAGTACCTGCGCCAGGCGCGCGCAGCTTGCACGCTACCCGTACTCCGTAAAGATTTCATGGTCGATCCCTATCAAATCATCGCAGCACGCGCGATGGGTGCCGACTGTATCTTGCTCATCGTATCGGCATTGACCCCTACCCAATTAAGTGAGTTTGAAGCCTGCGCCTTCGAGCTTGGCATGGACGTGCTCGTCGAAGTGCATGATGCGCAAGAGCTTGAAATCGCCTTGGATCTAAACACCTCGCTGCTCGGCATCAACAATCGCAATTTGCGCACGTTCGAGACATCTCTACAGACGACGATTGATCTGCTGGCACGCATTCCCGCAGAAAAACGTGTTGTCACAGAGAGCGGTATCTTGCAACCCGCTGATGTCAAAAAAATGCGAGAGCACGATGTGCACGCGTTCCTGGTGGGCGAAGCATTTATGCGCGCACCGGATCCCGGCGTTGAACTTGCGCGCCTCTTTGCCTAAGCGGGCAGCGTAAAGGGTTATGGAACACGCGTCCCTCGCAGATTGTCCACTTTGCCAAACCGCGGGTGGGATAGTGCTTTGGCAAGGGCCACTGTTTCGGGTGATTGACGCTGCTGATGCAGCCTACCCCGGCTTCACACGTGTGGTCTGGGCCAAGCATGTGGTTGAGATGACAGACCTTGATGCGGCAGAACAAAGCGCCTTGATGCGTGCAGTGCTTTTGGTTGAGTCGATTCAGCGCAAGCTTTTGCAGCCACACAAAATTAATCTGGCAGCGTTCGGCAACGTCGTGCCACATTTGCACTGGCACATCATCCCGCGCTGGAACGACGATTTGCACTTTCCTGCGCCGGTTTGGGCAGCAGCGCCCGAGCATGACGTGCCTGCGCAAGCGGCGCTTGAAGCGCGCAAGACAAGCATACTCGCACGCATCCCTGCCTATCACGCAGCGTTGCAACAGGCTCTTGGATAACCGACTCGCCGAACCGTCGCTTACAAAAGCCATCGCCGCACTCGCTGCGCCTTGGCAGGAAGCGTTACGCTTGGCACCCGTGCGGCAAGCGCTTGAACACTTATCAGCCTTTCTTTCCGAGCGGCTCGCACAAAATGCTGTGATTTATCCCGCAGCGCCTTTTCGTGCACTGCAAGCGTTGCAGCCTCAGGACGTGAAAGTCGTCATCCTTGGACAAGACCCGTATCACGGAGCAGGTCAGGCGCAAGGCTTGGCGTTTTCCGTTCCAGACGGCTTTAAGCGTCCGCCTAGTCTGCGCAACATCCTTGCAGAAGTCGAATCCGACTACCCAGCTGACCACAGCATCCTGACGCTCGCCTCAAATCTGCAGCGCAATGACTTGTCGCGCTGGACCAAGCAAGGTGTGTTGCTGCTGAACACCGTGCTGACCGTCGAAGATGGACAGCCGGCCTCGCACGCACGTCATGGATGGGAAACCGTGACCGATTGCCTTATCCGTGAAGTTGCCCACGACAGCGCGCCCAAGGTCTTCATGCTGTGGGGCGCGCACGCGCAAGCCAAGCAGAGCCTCATTCAAGACCAGGGGCAACACCTGATTTTGACCGCCAACCACCCCTCACCCCTCTCCGCCAGACGCGGGCCAGTCCCTTTTGTGGGATGTGCGCATTTCAAGCGGGCAAACACGTGGCTTTCGCAACAAAATCTGCAAGTTATTGACTGGAAAGTATAAATTTTCAAATAAAGGGTTTACCCACCCTAAAAAATAGGTTAGTATTCTGGCACTGCACAAATTTGCAGCGGTCTACGGACAGCATTGCCAACCTCAGACACTCAGTCGTAACAGGCAAAAACTGGTCACTGACCACACATCATCGATTCCTGACCTCCTTTCCTTTCGTGGGCAGCAAGTGTGATCCAGATAGATGGATCTCCAGCCCAGACGTTCGGTTGATTCGGTCGGCACGATGCTCGATTCAACCGACTACCGCCGGTCAAACAATATCCGGGCTGCGTCACATGGCCACTATCTGGCCTAAAGGAAAGTCATGTCCTTCGATTCGTTGGGGCTCGCCCCCGCTTTGTTATCTTCCATTGAACGCACCGGTTTCACCACGCCGACGCCTGTCCAGCTGTCGGCAATTCCTGCCGCGCTCGCCGGCGCCGACCTGATGGTTTCAGCGCAAACAGGTAGCGGTAAGACCGCCGCCTTCATGCTGCCTGCATTGAACCGTATCGCCCATAAGCCCGCCAACAAAGGTCGTGGCGTACAAGTGCTGGTGCTGACCCCAACTCGCGAACTCGCACTGCAAGTCAGCGAAGCCACTGCTATGTACGGCAGCAACCTCGACGACCTGCGTGTAGCCACTGTGGTTGGCGGCATGCCCTACGGCGCACAGCTCAAAGCGCTTTCACGTCGCGTCGATGTGCTGGTTGCCACACCAGGCCGCCTGCTCGATCACCTGCAAGCACGCCGCGTCGATTTGTCGACCGTGCACACACTCGTGCTCGACGAAGCCGATCGCATGCTCGACATGGGCTTTATCGATGACATCAACACCATCGTGGATCGTTGCCCAGAATCACGCCAGACGCTGTTGTTCTCGGCCACGCTTGACGGCACCGTTGCAAAACTCGCCGCTCGCATGATGCGCGATCCACAGCGTATTGAAATGGCCGGTC
>JBEDEU010000272.1:0-3140 GCA_041175585.1 Pseudomonadota bacterium
CGACAGCGGTGGGCTGTACGCCCAGATCAGCGCCGAGTTTGCCTTTCATCTCGAGTAGTAAGCGTTCAGCGGTCTTTTTGCCAATTCCTGGAACGCGCATCAATCGTGCAGGCTCTTGCAGGGTGATAGCTTGCGCAAGTTCGGTGGCTGACATACCAGATAAGACTGCGAGTGCTGTGCGCGCCCCAATGCCGCTGACTTTAATTAGTTCACGGAAGGTCGAGCGCTCTTCCGCAGTAGAAAAACCGTAAAGAATGTGCGCGTCTTCACGCACAGTGAGGTGCGTCAAAAGCGTGACCTGCGCGCCGAGCTCTGGCAATGCATAGAAGGTGGTCATGGATACATCAATCTCATAGCCGACGCCTTGGACATCTAGGCCAACACGTGGTGGCATTTTTTCAAACAACGTACCGGTGAGGCGGCCTATCATGCTGAATCCTTGAGTAAATTGTTTGCTAGCCTAGTAAGCGTCCTGCCCGTACGCGCGTGCGACCGCGTGACGTGCGAGGCTGATAGTTCATTTGGCCAAGTTTCTCGGTTAGTGGTGCGATGTGCGCATGACAGATTGCGCAGGCAAGCGCATCGGCTGAGTCTGGTGCGGGGATTCCGTCCAAACGCAGAAGTCGCTGCACCATCATTTGGACCTGCTCTTTTGCCGCACGTCCTGCCCCGACAACAGATTTCTTGATTTGTAGCGCGGTGTATTCGTGGACGGCGAGATCTCGATCTGCAAGTGCACAGAGCGCTGCACCACGGGCCTGCCCAAGCAGCAATGTGCTTGCAGGATTGGTGTTCATAAAAACGATTTCCAGCGCAGCAACATCGGGTTTGGTGTCCTCGACGATTTGTCGCAAATTATCGAGGATGACCTTCAGTCGTAACGGCAGAGTTACATCGGTTGGTACGACGATCGTCCCACTTGCAACATAGGATAGAGTGGCGCCTTGTACGTCGATTACGCCGAAACCAGTTCGGCGTAAGCCCGGGTCAACGCCAAGAATCCTCATGGGGTTCGTGGCTTAGTGACGGAAGTGCCGCATGCCGGTGAGCACCATGGCGATACCACGCTCATTCGCGGCGGCGATCACCTCGTCGTCGCGCATACTGCCGCCAGGCTGAATCACGCAGGTCGCACCGGCATCGATTACAACATCCAGACCATCGCGGAAGGGGAAAAACGCATCGGACGCCACTGCTGAACCCTTCAGTGTCAGCCCCGCGTTCTCGGCCTTGATTGAGGCGATGCGCGCAGAATCGATTCGGCTCATTTGCCCAGCACCGACCCCAAGTGTCATGCCGTCGCCACAGAAGACGATTGCATTGGACTTCACAAACTTCGCGACCTTCCAGGCGAAGAGTAGATCTGCCATTTGCTGCGGAGTCGGTTGCTTTTGCGTCACAACGCGCAAATCCTTGACTGCTGTCGTACCAGAATCAGGAGTCTGTATCAGCCAGCCACCGCCGACGCGTTTCACATCGATATCGTTTTGTCCCGTCCCCATGGGCACACGCAACACGCGTACGTTCTTCTTTGCCGCCAGCAAGGCCAGAGCGTCTTTGTCATAAGCCGGGGCAAGCAGTACCTCAACGAATTGACCGCTGACAGCTTGAGCGGTCGCGAGGTCTACCTTCCGGTTAAACGCGATGATGCCACCGAAGGCCGAGGTGGGATCTGTCTTGAATGCTTTGTTGTAGGCCTCAAGCGTACTGTCGGCAGTTGCCACACCACATGGATTCGCGTGCTTCACGATTACGCAAGCGTGGGCACCAAAACTGCGTACGCAATCCCATGCTGCGTCGGAGTCTGCGATATTGTTATACGAAAGTTCTTTGCCTTGTAACTGAACGAAATTGCCCAGTAGACCGGTTGGCCGCTGGGGGTCGGTGTAGAAGGCAGAGAGCTGCTGGGCGTTTTCGCCGTACCGCAGGACTTGTTGCTGATGTACTTGTAGCGTCAGAATGTTTGGCCATGTGCTGCGATCAGGAACATCGTCTTGCTCGGGTTCGGCTTCTGTCAGGCTGCTTAGATAGTTGGCAATCGCACCATCGTAGGCGGCTGTATGAGCATAGACCTTGGTCGCAAGTTTTAAGCGCAGACCGTATGAAGTCCTGCCGTGTTGATCAATTTCTTTTAGCACGGCCGGGTAATCAGCGGGGTCAATGACCACGGTGACGCCGCCCTCTTCAGTACCATGGTTTTTAGCGGCCGCACGCAGCATTGCTGGACCACCGATGTCAATATTTTCGACCGCGTCGGCAAACGTACAGTCAGGCTTGGCCACCGTTTGACGAAACGGATAGAGGTTCACCACAAGCAGATCAATTCGATCGATGTTGTGTTTTTTGAGAGTCGCCATGTGCTCATCGCTATCGCGTCGCGCAAGCAGCCCGCCGTGAATTTTTGGATGCAGCGTTTTTACGCGACCGTCCAGGATCTCTGGCGAGCCGGTGTGTTTAGCAACCTCGGTGACTTTTAAACCGGCTTGTGCGAGAAGCTTAGCTGTGCCTCCGGTAGACAAAAGGCGCACGCCACGCGCAGCAAGTGCTTGGGCGAATTCAACGATACCGTCTTTGTCGGAAACGGAGAGCAAGGCTGTTTTAATTTTCATTGCAGGCTTATTTTTCTGAGAGTAGTTTGTGGGAAAGAAGTTTTTTTCGTAGCGTGTTGCGCGTCATGCCGAGCATTTCAGCGGCTTTGGATTGGTTATCTCTTGCGTGCTGCATCGCGATTTGCAAGATTGGGCGCTCTACACATTCGATCACCATGTCGTACATGCCGTTTGGTTGTGTGTCACCCAGATCGGCGAGATACCGTTCGAGTGTGTCACGAACCGAGTTTTGCAGGGCGTTGTATTGTTTCATGGCGTGGGGGAGTCTAGCGTCTAAGCAGCCCGTGGATGGGCGACATCTTGTGCCAGATTGTCGCAGTTTGGGAGCCCAGTGTGTGGCAAAAGGTCACTTTGAGCGCTAAACCAGCGATCTACCGCTGCAGCTTGTTCGGCAGTGGTCTCTAGGCGATTGATCTGATCGGCAAAGGCTTTGCCGCCCGCAAGGCCCTCAACGTACCACCCAATATGTTTACGGGCGGTGCGCACGCCACTGAGTTCCCCATAGAACGCATAATGATCCGCGAGGTGGGC
>JBEDEU010000273.1:0-3130 GCA_041175585.1 Pseudomonadota bacterium
TGCATTTGTTTTGCGGTGACACGCACATAGCCATCTTTGCCCAAAATTCGGGTGAGCTCCCCATCAATTTCTTTGGCAGTTTTATCTGACAACAAAATCCGCGGGGTGTGTGCAAGCTTAAGTGTGGTCACCGGTTTCTCCTTAGCGAGCTGTGGCGCCAGAGGCGAGCACAACCTTTTTCCACTTCGTGTATTCAGACTGGATGAAGTTCTTGAAGTATTCAGCAGAGCCGCCGACGGGATCAGCACCTTCGCTAATGAAGCGAGACTCAAGGCTGACCATTGCCTGATTTACGCCAGCATTGAGCTTGTCAATAATCGCCTGAGGTGTACCGCGCGGCGCGAGCATGCCGAACCAAGAGCCAGCCGCATAGTCTGGAATGCCATTTTCTGCAACGGTTGGTACATCCGGCATTGAGCGAGAGCGCTTCGGACTGCTGACAGCAATCGCTCGTAATTTACCCGCCTTAATCTGACTAATGACCGAAGGAATCGTTGCGAACATGAAGTCAATTCGGCTGGAGAGAAGATCGTTTAACGCCTCGGCACCTTTGTAGGGGATGTGCTGTGCATCTGCACCTAATGCGTCCATCAACATAAAGCTCGAGAGGTGAGCGGAAGTGCCGACGCCTGTTGAGCCATAGTTCATCGAACCTTTAGGTTGTGCCTTGAGGTACGCAACAAACTCTTTGTAATTGTTGACTGGCAGCTTTGGACTGACAACCAACACGTTTGGTACGTCCGCAATCAAAACAACTGGAACAAGTTCTGTTAAAGGATCGTACCGAAGGTCTTTGTAGAGCGTTGGGTTAATGGCCATCGGCCCAACTGATGCGACAGTCAGTGTATAGCCGTCTGCCGGAGCCTTCGCAACCATCTCGTTACCAATATTGCCACCCGAGCCAGGCTTGTTTTCAATGACGAAGCTCTGCTTAAACTGCTCCGCGAGTAGATTGCTAACGCTGCGTGCAATGATGTCAGTTGTACCCCCTGCCGTAAACGACACCACAACCTTGACAGGCTTTGTTGGGTAGTCGGTTGCAGACTGAGCGTGTGCGGTGCGCAAGCCACTGATACCGAGTGCGGCTGCACCAAGCGATAAGGAAACTTGGCGACGCTTTAGCGAAGAGGGGTTGTCGTTCGAATTCATGTGCAGTGTTCCAGAAATATCAATGGATAAAGGTGTTACTCAACTTTAAGTTTGCCTGCTGTCGCAAGCTCTGAGGCGATCGCGTCCTCGCGTTTGAGCAGGACACTGAAAGCGTTTGTTGGCCCAGGGCGAGCAATGCTTGCAACATTAAGCAATTGCTCTTTTACAGCAGGGTCCTGCAAAACTTTAAACAGTGCTTCACCGAGCTGCTTAACTGTCGCCTCTGGTGTTTTCGCAGGAGCCAAAAGACCGAGCGTTGTGCTGATGTCCAGCGCGGGCAGACCCACCTCTTTGGTGCTGGGCGTGTCAGGCAAGATCGGGTCGCGTTCTGGCGCGAGCACACTTATTGCCGTCATGCGACCGCCTTTTATGTGTGCAACCGAGCTCGACAGTTGATCAACCATGGCATCAATCTGGCCGCCTAACAAATCAATGATAGCGGGACCGGAGCCTTTATATGTGACTACGTTCAAGTCTAGCTTTGCGATAGATTGCAACTGCATGATTGCAATGTGATTGGTGGTGCCAATCCCTGCATTACCAATGCTGACCTTGCCAGGATTGGCGCGAGCGTAGGCGAGAAAGCTCGCCATGTCCTTAAATTTCGGGTTGCCTGCTCTCGTCGTAAACACGAGTGAGGTCGATGAGATCAGACCAATGCTTTCAAAGCTATTGATGGTGTAACTGGTGGTTACCATCTTTGGCACGATCACCAGCGGGTTCGGTGTGGTGATCAACAGCGTGCTGCCATCTGGCTGCGCGCGCGCAACTTCTGCTGCGGCGACCGACCCACCACCACCCGGACGATTTTGCACAACAATCGTTTGCCCGAGCTGTTTGGATAAAGCGGGCGCAATGATGCGCGCCACGATATCAATGTTGCCGCCTGCAGCGAACGGCACAAGCATGGTGATAGGTTTAGCGGGCGTTTGCGCCATCGTAGGTGCAAATGCAGTAAGCGCACTCAGGGCGAGGGCTTGGAGGGTTAGTCGACGCAGCATGGTGTTCCTTTTATCTTTTTAGTTGCGATAGGAGGTGTCGGTACGGTCAAGCTTACGTAAGAGCGCTGTCCACTCCATCACACCGTAGGGGCGACGGGTACCTGGCTGATAGTTATTCCAGGTTTCATCGAGCACTTTTTGTGACACTTTTGAAAGAGGCGTATTACACGACATCGCACCAATTTGTGCGCGACACGAAAGCTCCAGGCGATGCATCCAGTTAAATGCTTCACCGATCGTGCGACCAACCGTGAGCGCACCATGGTTGCGTAAAATCATGGCTTCGCTATTTCCCAGATCGCGCACGAGGGATTCTTGTTCAGCTTCGTCGAGCACCACGCCTTCGTAGTTGTGGTAGCTGATTTTGAGAAAGCGCATAGCGGTTTGCGTCAGCGGCAGTAGGCCGCATTCAAGTGAAGACACAGCCATAGAAGCCCAGCTGTGTGTGTGAATTACACAGCCGACATCAGGCCGGCCGTGGTGGACCGCACTATGAATGACAGCGCCGGCCTTGTTTACGCCATAGTTCAGATCACCGAAATCTGGCTTGCTTAAGATGTTGCCGTGATGGTCAACCTTAAGCAGACTGGAGGCTGTGATTTCTTCATACATCATGCCGTAAGCATTGATCAGATAGGTACCTTCTTCGCCAGGGATGCGTGCAGAAATGTGGTTGGCGATCATGTCTGCCATGCCATACATTTCTACCAAGCGGTAACAGGCTGCGAGGTTGACGCGCGCATCCCACTCTGCGTCGGATACCTTGCCCTTTAGCGACGGAATATTCAGAACGCCCTCTTTCGACATGATTGCTTGCCCCTTTTCGTTTTGATGTTTATGCTTAGACCGCATTTGGCCTTGTGTACTTGAACCGGATAATATCGGTAGAACGCTTATTGTGCCGTAAATTAATCCTAAGAGCCCCGAGATTCCCGATGAAAAAAACACCTTTAATACTCCTGTCCGGCGTGGTGTTCGTC
>JBEDEU010000274.1:0-3117 GCA_041175585.1 Pseudomonadota bacterium
GAGGTAACTCGATCCATCCACTAGCAATAAGGTTTTTTTCATGGGCCACAAAAAAGAATTGGTTTCGCCGATCACTGAGCAGGCAACCCAAATTATGTCAGAGATGGTGCATGCCGCAGAGACTTTAGCCTCTGTCGGGCCCGCAATCAGCATTTTTGGTAGTGCCAGAATCAAGCGGGAATCGCCCTATTTCGCCCTGAGCGAGACAATTGCCGCCCAGCTCGCCAAAGCAGGCTTTGCCATTATCGCAGGTGGAGGCCCCGGCATCATGGAAGCGGCCAATAAAGGCGCGTTTGAGGCGGGTGGCGCAAGTATCGGGTTGCACATCACCTTACCCAAGGAATCCAAGCGCAATGAATTTCTGACCACGAGCCTGGCGTTTCGGCATTTTGTGTCACGTAAATCGACATTTTTTATGCACAGCGCGGGCTATGTTGTCTTGCCCGGCGGTTTTGGCACGCTCGATGAGCTCTTCGAAGCAGTCACTCTCATGCAAACGGGGAAAATTCCCACTGCTCCCGTGATTCTTGTCGGCCGAGAATTCTGGGCGGGGCTCATGGACTGGATCAAACAGCAACTCGAGCAAACTGGGCTGGTGAATAACCTCGATAGCATGCACTTCTTCATCGAGGATGACCCTGCCCGCATCACCGAGCATTTCAAAATATTCTTTGCTCAGCACCCCGATCTCCTGACTCGGCAGCCCAACAAGCCTGTATAAAATAATCAAGCTTTCTTAACCTCAAGATAGGTCACACCATGGATCGTGCAGTTTTCCCGATGAAGTTAAACAACCCCGAACTGCTCCGCACGCAGTCGTACATCGATGGCAAGTGGGTCGATGCGCCAGACAGCGCTGAGTTCGCGGTCGACAATCCGGCCAATGGCGCCAATATTGCGCACGTCAGCAATCTCGGCGCCAAACAAGCCGAGCAGGCCATTGCAGCGGCAAATCGCGCTTTCCCAGCCTGGCGTGCCCGCACGGCCAAAGAGCGATCGAACATTCTTAGGAAATGGTTTGATCTGATCATCGCCAATACCGATGATCTCGCCCGCATCATGACGCTTGAGCAAGGTAAACCTTTCGCTGAAGCCAAGGGTGAGATCGCCTATGGCGCTTCTTTCGTTGAGTGGTTTGCAGAGCAGGCAAAACGGGTCATGGGGGATACGATCTCTGCTCCGCTCGCCACGAATCGCATGTTGGTCTTGCGTGAGCCCATCGGCGTCTGTGCGGCGATCACGCCGTGGAACTTCCCCAATGCAATGATCACGCGCAAGGTCGCACCTGCCATTGCAGCCGGATGTACGATCGTGTTGAAGCCTGCAGAGCAAACTCCTCTATCCGCTCTGGCGCTGGCCGTTCTTGCTGAACAGGCAGGCATCCCGCCTGGTGTACTGAACATCATCACCGCAGACAGCGACAACTCAATCGAGATCGGTAAAGTACTGTGCGCAAGCCCAATCGTGCGCAAGGTTACTTTCACAGGCTCCACACCTGTCGGGCGAATTCTGATGCAGCAAAGTGCCTCGAGCATCAAAAAAATGTCGCTCGAACTTGGTGGTCACGCACCGTTCATTGTGTTTGAGGACGCAGATATTGATGCAGCCATTGACGGCGCCATGATTTCAAAATATCGCAATGCAGGTCAAACCTGCGTTTGTACTAACCGCTTTTATGTGCACGCAAAGGTTTACGACAGTTTCGTCGAAAAACTCGCTGCCCGTGTGTCCGGTACGCTCGCAGTCGGGGAAGGCTTTGAAGATAAAGTCACCACCGGCCCACTCATTGATGATGCCGCCGTTGCCAAGGTACAAGAGCATGTAGAAGACGCAATCGCAAAAGGCGCCAAGGTCGTCACCGGCGGGGCCGCACACAGCCGTGGCGGGAGGTTCTACCAACCCACCGTGCTTTCCAACATCAACGAAGACATGTTGTGTATGCGTGAAGAGACCTTCGGACCGGTAGCGCCTGTTGTCAAATTCACAGATGAAGCTGAAGTCATTCGCTTAGCGAACAACACCGACTACGGCTTAGCGTCGTACTTCTACAGCCGCGACATCGGCAGAATCTTCCGCGTAGCGGAAGCGCTCGAGTACGGTATGGTCGGTGTCAATACAGGCTTGATTTCTAACGAAATGGCACCCTTCGGCGGCGTCAAACAATCTGGCTTGGGCCGCGAAGGTTCTGTCTATGGCATGGACGACTTCATGGAAATGAAATACGTCTGCTTAGGTGGCATTTAAGCGCCGGAGGGTCCGGCGCTTAACGACCTAGTTAAGCGCCTTCCCTCGACGCCTTCTTGCGCTCGTGCTCCTTAAGGTAGCGCTTGCGCAAGCGGATGCTCTTGGGAGTCACTTCCACGAGCTCATCGTCACTGATGAACTCAACTGCATACTCCAAACTGCAATCGACCGGCGGGACCAGGCGAACCGCTTCGTCAGTGCCTGAAGCACGAACGTTGGTCAACTGCTTGCCTTTGATTGGATTCACAACCAAGTCATTATCGCGGCTGTGAATACCAATGATCATGCCTTCGTATACCGGGTCATTATGCGACACAAACATGCGACCACGATCTTGCAATTTCCAGAGGGCATAGGCAACGGCAGCACCATCATCTTGGCTAATTAATACGCCATTGCGACGCTCGCCAAGCAGTCCATCTTTAACGGGACCATACGAATCAAACGTGTGGCTCATCAAACCGTTACCGCGGGTCATGGTCATGAAGTCACCCTGAAACCCAATCAAACCACGTGCAGGCACGCGATACTCTAGACGGGTACGACCGCGACCATCGCTCACCATGTCGAGCAGTTCTGCCTTACGCATACCAAGCTCTTCCATCACGCCGCCTTGCGTATTATCTTCAAGATCAATACTCAAGTTTTCGTATGGCTCAAGCTTGACGCCGTTTTCTTCTTTAAACACCACACGAGGACGCGACACCGCCATCTCATAACCTTCGCGACGCATCGTCTCGATCAAGATCGTCAAATGCAATTCGCCACGGCCAGAAACTTCAAACACCGTATCGTCATCAGTCTCACGTACACGCAAAGCCATGTTTGACTTGAGCTCACGGTCCAAGCGCTCACGCAATTGACGGCTCGTCA
>JBEDEU010000275.1:0-3092 GCA_041175585.1 Pseudomonadota bacterium
TGGGTCCCGGGTGCATCACAATGCAATCTGGTTTGGCCAAAGCCAGCTTTTCTTCGGTCAAACCATAATGTTTGAAATACTCATGCGACGAAGGCAGTAATGCGCCCCCCATGCGTTCGTTTTGAAGGCGCAGCATGATGATGACATCTGCACCCTTGATGCCTTCGTTCATATCGGTGAAGACACGTACGCCCATCTGGTCAAGTCCCGAAGGCAGTAGTGTCAAGGGGCCGACCGCACGCACCTCCGCTACACCAAGTGTCGTCAGCGCATGGATATTCGAGCGTGCCACGCGTGAGTGCAGGATGTCGCCCACCACTGCAACAGTTAAATTGGCGAAGTCCTTTTTGAAGTGCCTGATCGTATACATATCGAGCAGACCTTGCGTCGGATGGGCATGCCGTCCATCTCCGGCATTCACCACGTGCACATGGGGTGCAACATGTTGCGCGATTAGGTAGGGTGCTCCGCTTGCCTCGTGCCGCACCACAAACAAATCAGCCTGCATGGCCGACAAGTTTGCAATCGTATCGAGCAGTGTTTCGCCCTTAGCGGCAGACGAGACGTTGATATTTAAATTAAAGACATCCGCTGACAATCTCTTCGCTGCGATTTCAAACGTGGTTCGCGTACGCGTTGAGTTTTCGAAAAAAAGATTGAAAACGCTCTTGCCGCGCAGGAGTGGTACTTTTTTTACGTCGCGATCAGCAAGCGGCACAAAAGTCTGCGCGGTGTCCAGAATATGGGTCAGGATGTCACGCGGCAGACCTTCGGTCGTAATCAGATGCGTCAGCTCACCATGTCGATTGAGTTGAGGATTACGCATCAATGCTCCTTGGATTCAATAGTAAGAACAAACGCACCTGCCTCGGCTTGGGACAAGACAAAACTCGCTGCAGGCGCAGGGTCTACATAACCCCCTACTGCGACCGCGGCAATCGGCAACTCTCTACCGCCACGATCAACCAGAACCGCCAGACGTATCGAAGCGGGTCGACCATAATCAAACAGTTCGTTCATTGCCGCCCGAATCGTCCTGCCGGTGTAGAGCACATCATCAACAAGGATTAAATGCTTATCGGCAACCGGAAACGATATCTCTGACGGCATCACTTGCGCATGCAAGCCGATCTTGTCGAAATCATCACGATAAAAACTGATATCAAGCGTGCCCATGGGCTGCGCAAGCCCAAGATCTTTATGCAGTCGTTGTGCGAGCCACGCACCACCAGAATGAATCCCGACTAAATGCACCAGGTCGGCGGGTAGGGATTGAATTGCATGGCGCACAGAAGCTAAAAGATTAGCGTAGAGCGTTTCAGCATCAGGCAAGTTGGCGATCGTGTAGGCGGGTGTTGTGGGGGCCATTCGTCGAGCCTCAGGTCAGCGCATCAAAGTAGCGTTGGAGAATAATAGCCGCTGCGACGGCGTCATCAGGGGCATTACCGGTAATTTTCTGCGCTTCCATACTCGAACCACGTTCATCTACCAACACAACCGGTAGCCGGAAGCGGCCTTCTAATTGATGCGCAAAACGTCGGCAGCGTGCGGTTGCCTCTTGATCTGAACCGTCCGTGTTGAGCGCGAGCCCCACCACCAAGCGCTCTGGCTGCCAGAGCTTGAGCAAGGCCTCGATGCGGGCAAAGCGGGCATCACGTGTAGCGGTCTCGATAATTTCGAGAGGCTTAGCCTGTCTAAGTAATGAGTTTCCGAGCGCAACGCCTAATTTTTTGACGCCGTAATCAAAGGCGAGAAGCGTTTCCTCAGGCATGCCCCGCCACACCAGACAACATTGCAGGATCAATCCCAAGCAGTTTGAGTGCGGCCGAGTAGCGCTGCTCTGGAGGCGTCGCAAAAATCACATCCGGGCTTGCTGGAACCGTCAGCCAGGCGTTTTGCGCGAGTTCGCTTTCAAGCTGTCCAGCCCCCCAGCCCGAATACCCCAACGTCACGAGCATTCTTTCGGGGCCATTGCCTTCCGCGACAGCCTGCAACACATCGCGGGACGTGGTCAGGGCAAGCTGACCCAGCTGAATACTGGAGCTGAAGCTACCGGCTGGCGAATGCAAAACGAAACCGCGGTCCGTGTGGACCGGCCCACCAAAATAAACCGACGCGTTTTGAGGCAACGCGATTTCAAGTTTTAAATCGATTTTTTCAAGCAGACCCGCGACGCTCAAGTCGGTAGGTCGGTTAATCACCAAGCCGAGCGCGCCTTTGGGGCCATGCTCACAGAGATAAATGACCGTGCCAGCAAACTCACCGTCCACCATGCCTGGCATGGCCATCAGAAACTGATTGGATAGGTCGATCGGCTCAGCGGCCGGCGTGATTTGCTGCGTCATAGGCCCGGCTTAGATCTCCATCAATTCGAAATCTTCTTTACGTGCACCACACTCTGGGCAGACCCAGTTCGGTGGCACGTCTTCCCAGCGGGTACCTGGAGCAATACCCTCTTCGGGAACGCCCGTCTCTTCGTCGTAAATCCAACCACAAATCAAACACATCCAAGTACGCATTTTTTTCTCTTCGTTTAAGGACTTACCGCTCCACCGGGAATTTTAGGCGGATAAAACGGCTCATCTCTTACAATGGGGTCAATCTTACCGAAACCAACAAAGCTTTGCCTGCCGATCGCTTGTCTTTTTGACATGAATTC
Organism: Pseudomonadota bacterium; assembly: GCA_041175585.1. Lineage (GTDB taxonomy): Bacteria > Pseudomonadota > Gammaproteobacteria > Burkholderiales > Burkholderiaceae_B > Zwartia. The sequence goes on from JBEDEU010000275.1 coordinate 2,660, forward strand.
ACCTGTTTCAACACCGATTACGCTGATTTTTGGCCCTTTTGACCCAACCGGGTCAGACGGATTGCCTGCGGACGCGGTAACGTGTGCCACGCTTGGCGGGCATGCGATCTCAACGCTCACTGCGGTGACTATTCAGGATACCGCCGAGAGTGAGTCGGTGTTTCCCTGTCCGGCCGAACAAATCGATGATCAAGCCCGTTGCCTGCTCGAAGACGTACCGGTTGGAGCGATCAAAGTTGGCGCGTTGAACTCAGCGGAAGCGGTCAGCGCTGTCGCACAAATCGCGGCGGACTACAGCCAGGTTCCTTTGGTATTGCACTTAGGCGCACCAGAAATCACTACGGAACAACCTGAGGAAGAAGAGGAAGAGGAGGTCGAAGATCTCGTCGGATCGGTCCTCGAGCTGCTCGTCCCGCAAGCACATGTTGTGGTC